>QGVH01000008.1 GCA_003242735.1 bacterium
GCACGACCCCTCACGGAGGAGATTGGACATGGCGCTTGGTGAGCAGGCCCTGGAAGCGTTGTTGCAGGAGGAGCGGCGGTTTCCGCCCCCGGCGGCGTTCCGCGAGGCGGCGAACGCTTCGGACCCCAGCATCTACGAGCGGGCGGCGGCGGACCCGGAGGGGTTCTGGGAGGGCTTCGCGCGGGAGCTGGACTGGTTCGAGCCGTGGCAGAAGGTGCTGGAGTGGACGCCCCCGCACGCGAAGTGGTTCCTGGGGGGGAAGCTGAACGCGGCATACAACTGCCTGGACCGGCACCTGAAGGGGCCACGGCGGAACAAGGCGGCGCTGGTGTGGGAGGGCGAGCCGGGGGACACGCGGGTGCTGACGTACTGGGACCTGCACCGGGAGGTGTCCAAGTTCGCGAACGTGCTCCGCGGCCTGGGCGTGCGGCGAGGGGACCGTGTGGCGATCTACCTGCCGATGATCCCCGAGGCGGTGATCGCCATGCTGGCGTGCGCGCGGATCGGGGCGCCGCATTCGGTGGTGTTCGGCGGCTTCTCGGCGGAGAGTCTGCGTGACCGGATCAACGACGCCCAGGCGAAGGTGCTGGTGACCGCGGACGGCGGGTTCCGCCGTGGGCGGGTGGTGCCGTTGAAGGCGAATGCGGACGAGGCGCTCAAGGAGGCGCCGTCGGTCGAGCGGTGCGTGGTCGTCCGGCGCGGCGCGGGGCTCGAGGTTCCGGTCGAGCTGGTGACCGGCCGGGACTTCTGGTACCACGAGCTCATGGAGACCGCCTCGGCGGATTGTCCGCCGGAGGCCATGGACGCGGAGGACCTGCTCTACATCCTCTACACGTCGGGCACGACCGGGAAGCCGAAGGGCGTGGTGCACACGACGGGTGGGTACATGACCCACGTGTACGCCACCACGAAGCTGGTCTTCGACCTGAAGGAAGACGACGTCTACTGGTGTACGGCGGACGTCGGCTGGGTGACGGGACACAGCTACATCGTGTACGGCCCGCTCTCGTGCGGCGCGACGGTGGTGATGTACGAGGGCGCGCCCGACTGGCCGGACCGTGGGCGGTTCTGGCAGGTCGTGGAGAAGTACGGCGTGACGATCTTCTACACGGCGCCGACGGCGATCCGTGCGTTCATGCGCTGGGGGACCGAGTGGCCGGCGAAGTACGACCTCTCCACGTTGCGGCTGCTGGGCACGGTGGGCGAGCCCATCAACCCCGAGGCCTGGATGTGGTACCACGAGCACATCGGCGGAGGCCGGTGCCCGATCGTGGACACGTGGTGGCAGACGGAGACGGGTGGGATCATGATCACGCCGTTGCCCGGGATCACCGTGACGAAGCCGGGCAGCGCGACGGTCCCGTTCCCCGGCATCTCCGCGGACGTGCTGAACGACAAGGGCGAGTCCGTCCGTGCGGGCTACCTCGCCATCACCCGTCCATGGCCGGGGATGCTTCGGACCGTCTACGGCGACGATGAGCGCTACCGGAACCAGTACTGGTCGCGCTGGCCGGGGATCTACTTCCCAGGCGACGGCGCGAAGCTGGATGACGACGGCTACTTCACGATTCTCGGCCGGGTGGACGACGTGCTGAACGTCGCGGGCCACCGGATCGGCACCATGGAGGTCGAGAGCGCGCTGGTGGACCACCCGTCGGTGGCGGAAGCGGCGGTGGTGGGCCGCACGGACGAGGTGAAGGGGCAGGCGATCGCCGCCTTCGTCACGCTCAAGGAAGGCGTGCAGCCGAGCGAGGAGCTCAAGAACGAGCTGCGCGCTCACGTGGCGCGGAAGATCGGGGCGATCGCGCGGCCGGACGACATCCTGTTCGCCGCGGATCTGCCGAAGACGCGCTCGGGCAAGATCATGCGGCGGCTGCTGCGGGACCTGGCCGAGGGCCGCGCGTTGGGGGACACGACCACGCTGGCGGACCCGGCCGTCGTCGCGCGGCTGAAAGCCGAGTACGAGGCAAAGGAGGCCTGAGCCGTAGACCCACGGCCCACCCTGGAGGGGCGGCGGTTCTTGCCGCCCCTTCGTGTGTCTGTGATCGGAACGGCCGGGCGCCGGCGAGCGGTCTCAGCGCCCGCCGGCCCGTTCGCCGTTGCGGTTCAGTGTGGCGCATGGGTCGGGCTGCGGCCCGCTGACGCGAGGCCCGGCAACGGCGCCGCGGCGGCGCCGTCACACCGTCCGCTGCTTCACCGGCTCCCGACACCGAACTGGATGCCGGTGCCGATCGACCACCCGCTCAACGTCAGGGCGCGCGGGGTCCCCGGTGGCAGCGGCGCGTCGCTGCTCCACTGGACGCTCGGGAAGTGGCGCAGCCAGTACGCGGTCTCGAGGAAGAGCGTCATGGACCCGATGTGCAGCGACTTGCCGAGCGCCATGCCGGCGAGGAACGATTCGGCCGTGCCGCTGATGGGGGTGCCATCGTCCGCGTAGACCTGTAGCCCTTGCGTCCGCATGAAGCCGGACCGCAGGCCGGCGTAGGCGCCGAGCGGCTCGTAGTTGGCGTACAGCGACACGGCGGGCAGGTCACGGACCGCGCCCCGCAGGTCGAGTCCGGCATCGCGCGAGCGGAAGCCGGTCACCTGTCCGTACCCCACGCCGAGCTCGAACGTCCACAGGACCTCGTCCTCGTAGACGTACGTGGTGTCCACCTTCTCGCCCTTGCGTACGATCCGCATCTCGGTCCATCGCCGTGCGTCGTCGCCGGCCGCGACGGTTGCCGTGGGGGAGGCGGAGCGGGCGTGCACCCGGCCCACCTCGAACAGCAACTCGACACCGAAGCCCGCGAGGCCCCAGTCGCCGGTGGTGAGGGCGTCGGACGACGGCATGAAGCCGCCGGTGTTGAAGTAGAAGCTGAGGTCGGTCGCGTTGCGCAGCAGCGCCTCGACCGCGCCGAGCTGGGCGGCTGCCGGTCCCGGCGCCGCCAGCAGCATCATCGTCATGGCCGCGCTCGCCGCGGCGGCCCGTGCGATCCTGGACAACTTGTCACCTCCCGGAATCTCCACGAAGGGGAACCCTTGGACTCGTCCCGGCTGCGCCGCCGGGAGAGAGCCGGGGCGGAACATGCAGCGGCGAGGCGGACCGAGCAACCGTGTGCCGTGCCTGAGGCGCTGGCGGGATGAGGCCGCCTGGCGCATGTTACGGTCGTCACGCGCCGCGGACGGCGGGCGGAGTGCGCCGTGCCGGCCGCGGTGCCGTTCCCGTCGCGGGAGGAGATGGCAGTCCGTCGGTTCGTGGTGGTCGGTCTGGGCAACTTCGGCTCCGGCGTTGTCGAGATGCTCCACGCCCAGGGGCAGGACGTGATCGCGCTCGACGTGGACCCCGACAAGGTGGAGCGCATGCGCGGCGTGGCGACGCGCGCTGAAGTGGTGGACGCCACCGATGCTCGAGCGCTGGACCGCGTCGGCGCGGCCGGGGCGGATGCGGCGGTCGTGAGCGTGGGCACGGACCTGGCCACCAGCGTCCTGGCGGTGCTCGCGCTCCAGGACGTCGGAGTCGGCGAGATCTATGTGAAGGCGACCACCGCCGAGCACGCGAAGATCCTCGAGAAGATCGGCGTGACCGAGATCGTCCGGCCGGAACGGGAAACCGCGTTCCGGCTGGCGACGCGGCTCTCCCTGCGGCTCCTGAACTACCTCCCGATCGCCCCGGGCTACAGCCTCCAGGAACTGCCCACTCCGGACGAATTCGCGGGTCGTACGCTCCTCGAGCTCGAGCTCCCCAAACGCTACGGCGTGGCCGTCGTCGCGATCCACGATGTATTGACGGATGAGCTGCACGTCGTGCCGCCGGCCGACTACCTGCTCAAGGAATCGGACACGCTGCTGGTCGTAGGGAACGACGAGGCCCTCACCGCGCTGGCGCGCCTGGCGGGCGCGTGAGGCGCGCCGCGGGCGCTCACTCCGTGGCGAGCGGGTCCCTCGTCGGGGGATGGCGCGGCCGCTCCTCCATGGGCGGCTTGTGCAGCTTCGGCACTGCCGGGATGCCGAGCGCGACCTGCCCGGACGGCACGTCCTTCGTCGCGACGGCCATCGCGCCGAGCATCGAGTCATCCGCCATGTAGACCCCGGCGAGCACGGTCGCGTGGTACGTGACGCGTACGCCCGCCCCGAGCACGGTGCGCGGCGTTTCCACGTCCCGGGGGTCGGCCAGCGAGTGGGTGTGGCTGTAGATGTTGGCGTAATCCGCGATGGAGACGCGGTCTCCGAGCACGATCCCGCCGCGGTCGTCGAGGAGCACGTGCCGGTGGACGACGACGTCGTCCCCCACCTCGAGCCGGTAGCCGAAGGAGAACTTGACGAAGTGAAAGCACTTGAAGTTCCTGCCGCAGCGGGCGAAGATGTGCTTGGCCAGCACACGGCGGAAGCGCACACCCAGGTCCACGTTCTCGCCGAGCGGGCTCTTGTCGAACATTTCCCAGAGCCAGATCAGCGGCTTGACCCGGTAGTAGCGCTCGGGATCGACCTCCGCGTAGTACTCGGGCTCGAGGGTGACGTTGCGGGGATCCATCTGGAGGAGCGCGATGCGCGTCGGCTCCGGCAGCTCCCGCGGGTCCGCGTCGCGGTATTGGGGGTAGTAGATGTCCGTGAGGATGCGCCGGCACAGCTCGTTCCGGTCGCAGTTCGGGTCGGAGAGTTCCTCGGCGATCGCGCCGACCCAGCGCTCGTACGCCGCGCTCGTCGCGGCCGGCAGGTCCACGGGCCTGAGCGGTAGAAAAGCCATTGCGACTCCCGATGTGCGACGACCGGTCGACTGTCCGCATCGCAAGGAAGGGGGACCGGCGGAAACGTAGGCCGGGGCGTTGCGTCGTGTCAACGTGAATGCGTTGACGCCGGGACGGGGCGAAACCGGAGGGGCGGGTGTGGCGTAGTCCACACGACCCGACCGGATGGCGGGTCGGGGCCGACATTCGACGGGTGCACCGCGCCTCGCCGGCGCGGCCCGGAGGCGAGGTCCATGCACGACATCATGCGCAAGCGTCTCTGGCGGAAGCTCGAAGCACTTCCCGACGAGCAGCTCTACCAGGTCCTGGACTTCATCGAGTTCCTGGAGTCCAAGTACGCTCCGGGGGCGGCGGCCGAGCCGGGTGGCCTGCAGCGGTTCGCCGAGCGCGTGGAAGACCGGATGCGCGCCCGTGCCATCTCGCCCCGGATCATGGGCGGGGCGATGACGCTGCTCGGTGCGGCCAGTCGCGTGCTCGACGGCATCGCACAGACGGGGCGTGAACTGCTCGGCGGAGGCGCGACGGGGGCGGCCGGCCGGCCGGAAGCGGCGGGGAACTCCCGGGCGACGGGGCGCGGCGCGACACCCGCGCCGCCGGGGGAGTAGGCGATGGCCTTCCTCCGGCGGCGGCGCCGTGGCGCCCTGCGCATCGCCGCGGCCCTCGTGCTCTACCTCCCCGACTTCCTGCGGCTGCTCTACCGGCTGCTCCGCGACCCGCGGGTGCCGCGGCTCGACAAGGCGCTCCTCGGCCTCGTCGTCGCCTACATCCTCCTCCCGGCCGACCTCCTGCCGGACTTCCTCGCCGGCGTCGGGTACGTGGACGACCTCTTCCTCCTCGGGGCGGCGCTGGACCGTCTCCTGGAGCACGCCGGCCCCCGTGTGCTCCGCCAGCACTGGGACGCCGACCCGGCCGTGCTCCATCTCCTGGTCGGCGGCCTGCACCAGCTCGGCTCCGTGCTCCCGGGCCGGATCCGTCGCCGCCTCGTGCGCCTGGTGGGGCGGCGGGCGTAGCGTCCGGCACCCTGTGGTAGCCCGCCTCGGAGCGGCGGGGCGAGAGGCTGGGTAATCGCCAGCGCCGCAATCACTTCCGTAGCCTTGACAGGAGGTTCTCGCTGCCCCTATACTTCGTCATGGCGACATCGGACTGCTACGGAACGAACCGCATACGGCCCGCGAGTCGCGGCGCCCTCGGGGGCGCCGATCGACCGCGGGCCTCGCGCATCTGGGGACGGGACGAGCGATGATCGATCCGGATCGCAGCCCACGCATCGTCGGCGAGGGCCTGACCTTCGACGACGTTTTGCTCCTGCCGGAGCATTCTGAAGTGCACCCGCGGGAGACGGACGTGCGCACGTGGTTGACGCGCAAGATCCAGCTCTCCATCCCGCTGGTGTCGGCGGCCATGGACACGGTGACCGAGTCGCGCATGGCGATCGCGATCGCGCGGGAGGGCGGCATCGGCATCGTGCACAAGAACATGTCCATCGAGCGTCAGGTGGCGGAGGTGGACCGGGTCAAGCGGTCGGAGAGCGGCATGATCCTGAACCCGATCACCCTGACGCCCGAGCGGCCGCTGCGGGACGCCCTTGCCCTGATGGAGCAGTTCTCGATCAGCGGCGTGCCGATCGTGGACGCGGAGGGGAAGCTGGTCGGGATCATCACCAACCGCGACCTCCAGTTCGAGAAGGAGCTGGACCGGCCGATCCACGAGGTGATGACCAAGGAAGGCCTGGTCGTGGCGCCCGTGGGCACGTCGCTGGACGAGGCGGAGAAGATCCTCCAGCGCCACCGGATCGAGAAGCTGCCGGTGGTGGACGAGCAGGGCAGGCTGCGCGGCCTGATCACGGTCAAGGACATCTTCAAGCGCCGGCAGTACCCCAACGCGTGCAAGGACGAGCACGGCCGGCTGCGGGTCGGCGCGGCGGTCGGCACGTCGAGCCGGGACTTCGAGCGTGCGGCCGAGCTGATCGCCGCCGGATGCGACGTGCTGGTGATCGACACGGCGCACGGCCACTCGCAAGGCGTGCTGGACACGCTCTCCCGGCTGCGCGAGAAGTTCCCGGAGGCGCAGATCATCGCCGGCAACGTGGCCACGGCGGAAGGCGCGCGGGCGCTGGTCGAGCGCGGCGCAGACGCGGTGAAGGTCGGGATCGGGCCGGGCAGCATCTGCACGACCCGGGTGGTGACCGGCGTCGGCGTGCCGCAGCTCACGGCCATCATGGAGGCGGTGCGCGGCGTGGACGGCGCGGTGCCCGTGATCGCGGACGGCGGCATCAAGTACTCGGGCGACATCGTGAAGGCCCTGGCCGCCGGGGCGAGCGCCGTCATGATCGGTTCGCTCCTGGCGGGAACGGAGGAGAGCCCGGGCGAGAGCTTCCTCCTCGAGGGCCGGCGCTACAAGACCGTGCGCGGGATGGGCTCGCTCTCCGCAATGGAGCAGGGCTCGGCCGACCGCTACTTCCAGGGCGACGTGAAAGACGCCCGCAAGCTGGTGCCGGAGGGGATCGAGGGGCGGGTCCCCTACAAGGGCCCGGTCGCCGATGTGATCTTCCAGCTCGTCGGCGGTCTGCGGAGCGGCATGGGCTACTGCGGCTGCCGCGACCTCGAGGCGCTGCGGACCCGCACCCGCTTCATCCGCATCAGCAACGCCGGGCTCCGCGAGTCGCACCCGCACGACGTGGTCATCACCCGCGAGGCGCCGAACTACCACCTGTAGGAGGGGCCGTCGCCCGCGGGCGAGATCGGCCTGGCCCCGGCCGCCCTCCCGCCGGGGCCGGGCACGACCCTTGCAACCCCCGGAGGCGTCCAGCACGCAGCCACGGAGAGGGGTCCGCATGATCTCGAGGAACGACGTCCAGCGGCTCCTGCACCGGCCCGCCGAGGGGCCGCCGGTCCTGTCCGCTTTCCTGGAGATGTCCGTCAACGCGGACAACAAGCGGACCCACCAGATCTTCCTCAACCAGCAGCGCACCCGCATCCCGGAGCTCGCCGGCGATGGCCCGGGCTACGACCGCGAGGCGATCGAAGCCGCCCTCGACCGCGTCGAGCGGTGGCTCGGCGATGAGTACCGGGAGGAGAACAAGGGGGTCGCCATCTTCACCGAATTGGGCGGATCCTGGTTCGACGCCCTCCAGTTCCCCGTCCCCGTGCGCAACCGGATCGTGATCGGCGACGCCCCCTGCATCACGCCGCTCGCAGAGATCATCGAGACGCACCCGCACCACGGCGTCGTGCTTGTGGATCGGGAGCACCTGAGGATGATGAGCGTCTCCATGGGCGAGGTGCTGCACCAGCACGAGGTCGAGACGGAGCCGTACCCCGTGCCCCACGATGTGCAGGCGGGCGGCTACTCCCAGCCGGATTTCCAGCGCCGTAAGGCGGAAGAGGTGCGGCACTTCTTCCGAGAGTTCGCCCTCGAGGTCGCCGAGTTCGACCGCCGCTACCGGCCGGACGACCTCATCCTCCTCGGCACGGACGAGAACGTGAAGCGCTTCCTCGAGTTCCTCCCAGCGGCGCTCCAGGCCAAGGTGGTGCACATGGGGAACGCGCCGATCGACGCTTCGCCGACCGAGGTGGTGCAGCGGCTCGGCCCCTGGTTCGAGGCGCAGCGCGAGCAGCGCGAACGGGAGGCGGCCGAGCTGGTGCACGACCGGGTCCGCCAGCGGCACCTCGCGGTCGCCGGCTTCCCTGCCACGCTCGAGGAGCTCCAGGAAGGGAAGGTCGCCCGCTTGGTGGTGGCCCGGGACATCGAGCGACGCGGCAGCCGTTGCACGCGCTGCGGCTACTATCTCGCCACCAGCGGAGCGTGCCCCTACTGTGCCGGCCCGTTGCGCGACGGCGTGGACCTCGTGGACGCCGCCGTCCGGCTCGCCGAGGAGCAGGACGTGCCCATCCAGTTCGTCCCCGCACCCGCGCTCGCGGATCTCGGCGGGATCGCGGCGCTGCTGAAGTTCTGAGCTCGCCCGGCGTGGACCAACCATCCCCGGCGATGTCGCCCGCAGGAGCCTGCCGCGTTGCTTGACAGCCCTCGCCGCTCCCCGGAATATTCTTGACCGGCTGTGCTGTCTCCGAGGCCACCCCGGCCGCCCGCTCGGCCTCGAACCACTGGGAACCCAGAACCGTGCTCTCGAGCAGCGTCACGCACGCCAGCACACGCCAGGTCCTGCGCCAACAGATCGAGGCTCTGGACGACGTGACCCGCGTCCTCTTCGACGACGAGGAGGAAGGCCTCTGGGTGGTGTGCAGGACCGGGGCGGAACCGGAGCGCATCACCGAAACCGCCCGGACCACGCTCGACTCTCTCGGCCTCGACCCCGACCGGATTCACGTCCGCATCGCCATCGAGGCGGGCGGGGAACGCGGACGCCGCGTGCGGCTCGCGGCGGTCGAGCGCGTCCCCGAGAGCGAAACCGTCGTCCGCGTCCGGGTCACCCTGGAGTGGGAGGGCCGTCCCACCACCGCGGAAGTCGCCGGTGAGCCCGGCAGCCAGGTGGAGCTCCGGACGGCCGCCCTGGCCACCGTCGAGGCCCTCGAGTTGATCACCGGGCAAGCCCTCGGTCTCCGCCTCTCCGGCGTCAAGGCGCTCCGGGTGTTCGACGAGGAGCTCATGACGGTTGCCTTCTACCGGGCCGGCCCGCCGCCGGCGCGTTACGTCGGAACGGCCACCGTGGGGAGCGATCCACTCCACGCCGCGGCCGCCGCGGTGTTGAACGGCCTCAACCGGCTGCTGGGGCTGTTCCTCCGGGGTGTAGCGGACTGACGCGGCGGAGGCCGGCGACCGCGCCCGGACGACGCCCTCACCCGGGATGCGGCCGTGTCGTGGCGGGCCCCGCCCGAGCCGGGCGGGGCCTTTTCTCGCGCCCGCCCGGGAACATATGTTTGCGGGGCGGCGTATAGCCGGCCGTCCTCGCGCCGCGCGGCGCGACCCGAAGACAACCGATCCACCCGAAGCCATGCCTGCTCACCAGTACGCCTGGATGCTCGCCGCAGGGCTCCTCGTCGCCCTGCTCGCCCTGGCCGCCGGCGACGTGATGCGGCGAGCGGAGGACACGCAACCGGAGGTGCCGCCCGTGGAAGAGCTCCTGTCCGGGGCCGCGGCGGCGCCGGAAGTGGACGCAGAACCCCAGTGGGACCTGACGGTCACGCGCAACGAGCGGGTCGAGTACTGGATCCGGTTCCTGCGGACGCGGAACCACGACAGGACCCGCCTGTGGCTGGAGCGCTCCGGACGCTACGCGCCGATGATCCGCCGCGAGCTGCGTGCGCGGAACATGCCGCAGGACCTGGTCTATCTGGCGCTGATCGAGAGCGGGTTCTCCCCCCGCGCCCGCTCCCGGGCTCAGGCGGTGGGGATCTGGCAGTTCATCGCGGAGACGGGGCGCCGCTACGGCCTGGAGGTCTCGCCCTATGTGGACGAGCGCCGGGATCCGATCGCGGCGACCCGGGCGGCGCTGGACTACCTGCAGGACCTCTACCGCCGGTTCGGGAGCTGGTACCTGGCGGCGGCCGCGTACAACACGGGGGAGAACCGGGTCGAGCGGATCCTGCGGGAGCGGGTCGGCGGGGCCCGGGGCCACGACTCTCTGTTCTGGAAGATCGACCAGTACCTGCCGCGGGAGACGCGGGACTACGTGCCGCTGATGCTGGCGGCGGCCCACATCGCCAAGGAGCCGGAGAAGTACGGCTTCAGGAACTTGCGCTACCACGCCCCGCTGGAGTTCGAGACCGTCCGCGTGCCGGGGGGCGTCTCGCTGGCGGCGGCGGCGAGGGCCGCGGAAGTCGGCGTGGACGTGATCCGGGACCTCAACCCGCACCTGGTGCGGGACATGACGCCACCCGGCCGCACGTGGACGCTCCGGATCCCGAAAGGCCGGCGGGAGGTCTTCGCACGCAACTTCTCGCGCATGGCGCCGAGCGAGCGGCTGGCCATGGTCCACCACACGGTGCGGCGGGGCGAGACGCTGAGCCATATCGCACTCCGCTACGGGACGACGGTGGAGGCGCTGCGCGCCGCGAACGGCTGGATCGATCCGCGGCGGCTCCGGGTGGGGCAGCGGCTGCGGGTCCCGGCGAGCCGGCGGGTGCAGGCCAGCGCGGCCGCGACGCGCGTCCACCGGGTCCGTCCCGGCGACACGCTCTGGGCGCTGGCGCGGCGCTACGGGGTCACCGTGAGCCAGCTCCGGGCCTGGAACGGGCTGGGCCGCAGCGACCGGATCCTTCCGGGCCAGCGGCTCCGCGTGTCGCCGTGATGGTCCGTCCTGGCGCGCCTCCTGCGATGGTCTCACCGCGACGCGAGTGGAGGCACCGGACGGGAGGAGCGGCAGCCATGCACTGGATCCGGGTGACGCGCCCACGCTACGAGCAGTCCCGGCGCTACGCCGGCCAGGTCGGGGAGGTGGTCGGCGCGTGGGGCCCCGAGAACAGCGCCGACGGACGCCGAGGGTACCTCGTCGAATTCGGGGACGGCGAGATCGTCGGTGTGACCGACGACGAGATCTCCCCCGTGGAAGGCCCGGAGCCCGCTTGATACGCGCGCGGGGCCGCCACAGCACGAGTGGCGGCCCCGCGGTGCGTCGGTTCTCGGCGACGGCTGTCGACGCCCGGCCCTCAGGGCAGCCCCAGGACCGCCCTCGCGTAGCCGTTGTAAGGATCGCCCCCCGCCTGCGTCACCCGGTCCACGGTCCCCGGGCCGCGGTTGTAGGCGGTCAGTGCGAGATGCAGGTCACCGTTGTACTTCTCCAACAACTGACGCAGGTAACGGAAGCCGAGGCGCAGGTTCGTGTCGCGCTCGAACAGCTCGTGGTACGCGATGCCGGGCGACAGCTCCTCGGCCGTGGATGGCATCACCTGCGTGAGTCCTACGGCGCCCATCGGGCTCACCGCGGTCCGCACGAAGCCGCTCTCGACGCGCACGAGCCGGTAGGCCAGGTCGGGGTCCAGCCCCTCGGAGAGGGCGATGTCGTAGATCGCCGCCGAGAGGTCGGCCGGGATGCGGTACTTCGCCGAATTGTCGATGATGGCGTTCAGGCGGTCGAGCTCGAGGCGGGCGAGCTCCAGCTCTCCCTGGCTCGCCTCGAGGGCCTGCTGCGTCGCCGCGAGCCGCTCCTCGAGGTCCAGGCGGGCCAGGATCGGGTTCTGTCCCGACGCGACCTGTATCCCGAAGACGAACGCCACGAGGGCGACCAGCGCGCTGCGCGCCGGCCGGACCGCCCGGGTCAGGAGCTCGCCGGCCCTGCGCCTCCAGCGCCCGATGTGCTCCTCTTCCCACTGCCGGAGAGGCGACGGCAGACCGGTGGGCGGCGGCAACACGGCCCGCGCGGACCGCAAGGCGCGCCGTCGCGCCGACTCCCATTGCCAGACGGCAGATGGCATGGATTCCGTCTCCTGTTGTCAGATCCGTTGAAAGGTAGTGCGTCTGCGGTTGTGATGCGAGACGCCGGGCCTCCAGTTGCAACCCACGTGCCAGGCCCGGCCCATCGAAGAACGACGAACCAAGAAGCAGGGATTATAGAGAGAAATAGTAAGGCAAATTAAACCGATACTATTCATCCATCCTCGGTCCCGTCGCCATCCGGGGGCGCTTCGGCCCCGCCGCGGCTCTAGGCGGGCGTTTCGGCCCCGCCGCGGGCCGGGCCGGGCGCCTCCCAGTCCCCGGACCGGCCGCCGGTTTTCCGGAGGAGCCGCACACCCTCGATCCGCAGGGTCCGGTCAACGGCCTTGAGCATGTCGTACGCAGCGAGGAGGGAGACGGTCACGGCGGTCAGCGCCTCCATTTCGACGCCCGTGCGGGCGTGGACCCGAACGGTGGCGGTGGCGTGCAGGCCGGAGCCGTCCGGGGCGATGTCCACGTCGACCTCAATCGAGGACAGCGGGAGCGGGTGGCAGAGGGGCAGCAGGTCCGCGGTGCGCTTGGCGGCCTGGATCCCGGCGATCCTGGCGACGACGAGGGGATCGCCCTTCGGGGTGCGGCCAGCGCGCAGGGCCTCGATGGTTGCCGGGCTGGTGCGGAGGAAGCCCTCGGCGACGGCGGTGCGGAGGGTCGGCTCCTTGTCGGAGACGTCCACCATTCGGGGGCGTCCGGCTTCGTCCTGGTGGGTGAGCCTCTGGTCCATTGCCGCGGTCTCGTCGTCCGGGTGCGGTCGTGCCCCGACGCGCCTGCGAGGGGGCGGTCTAGTGCCCCGTGAGGGTACGGTGCAGGCCCGTGAGCAGCCAGGCAAGGATCAACTGGGGGTTGACGTTGCCGCTGGCCAGGGCGACGGCCTGGTCCACCAACCGGATGGCGGCCGGGGCGGTGCCGGCCGGGTCGTGGACGCGACGTGCCAGGTCGGCGAGGAAGTCCCGGGCGTCGGGGTTGATGAGGTGCTCCTCCGCGCCGGCCGCGTAGCTGGCCAGATCCCGCAGCCAGCCCGCGAGCGCCTCGAGCACGTCGGAGAAGCCGCCGCGGGCGCCGGCGGGGGAGGCGGCGTGGGCGGCGGCGTAGCGGGGGGCGGGCCCCGGCGCCACGGCGGCCTCCAACAGGGCGCGGGCGCGCTGGCGGATGGCCTCGAGCGGGCCCTCGGCGCCGTCCTGCGGGAGGAAGCCGAGGGCGCGGCCGATCGAGCCCTGGGCGAGGGTGGCGATCCTGGCCGCCTCCCGGGGCGGCGTGCCGGTCACCTCGGTGAGGAAGGCGGCGACCTCGGCGTCCGGCAACGGTCGCAGCGCGATCGGGAGCAGCCGCGAGCGAATGGTCGGCAGCAGGTCTTCCGGGTCGGCGGCGGTGAGGACGAGCGTGACGTCCGGCGGCGGCTCCTCGAGCAGCTTGAGCAGGGCGTTCGCCGCCTCGGGGCTCGCGTCCTGGGCGACCAGGTGTTCCGCCTGGCCGATCAGGAAGACCTTGCGGCGGCCGAGGGCGGGCCGGGTGACGGCCATGCGGGCGAGGGTCCTGATCTGCGCCAGGTAGAGGCCGACGGGTTCATCCGGCGTGGTGATCCAGAGGCCGGTCCTGGCGCGTTCCGCCAGCTCGTCGGCGCGCGCCTCCTCGAGCGCAGTCGCGAGCTTGTCCGGCCCCGAGGCGCCCTTCGGCCGCGGCAGCGGGAAGAACCACTGGAGGTCCGGGTGCTCCAGCCGGACCGCGAACCGGCAGTGCTGGCAGGCGCCGCAGGGCTCCTCGCCCGTCGGCGCTTCGCAGAGGAGGAGCTGGCCCAGCCAGAGGCCGAGCCGCTGCTTGCCGATGCCCGCCGGACCGTGGAGGAGGAGGGAGCCGGGCAGCTCCCCGCGCAGCGCGGCCTCGGCGAGGAGCCGGCGAGCCGCCTCGTGCCCGCGGAGGGCGGGCAGGCCGTTCAGCGGCCGGGCCTGCTTCGCAGCCATTCCAGCGGGTCCATGGGCTCGGGTCTGCCGCCTGCCACGGGAACGCGGACCTGGAACTCGATGTGGGGCCCCTCGGGCGTCCGCTCCCCGCCCACGGTGCCGATCACCTGGCCGGCGGTGACCAGGTCTCCTTCCCTCACGCTGACCGACTGGAGATAGAGGTAGAGCGTGTAGTAGCCGCCCCCGTGGCTGAGCATGACGGTGGGGCCGTAGCCCTCGAGCGGCCCGGCCAGCACCACGGTCCCGGCCTCGACGGCCCGGACGGGGGTCCCCACGGGCGCGGCGATGCCGATGCCGTTCCACCGGAGGACCACGCCGTTGGGCCGGCGCTCCGGGCCGAAGCGGTACACCAGTTTGCCCTCGACGGGCCAGTCCAGCTTGCCGAGGTCCGCCGTGGTGATGGTCCCCTCCGCGGCAGGCGCCGCACCCGCAACGGCGCGGCGGCGTTCGGCATCGAGCCGGCGACGCTCGAGCTCCGCGATGAGGTCGGTGAGGCGCGCCTCGTCGCGCTCGAGTTGGGCGAGGCGGTCCTCCGTCTGGCGCGCCTGCGCGCGGTAGCGGCGCAGCGCGGCCTCGTGACGCGCCTCGAGCTCTCGCAGGTGGGCCAGCTCCTCCGCCTTCTCGCGGCGCAGCCGCTCCAGCTCCTCCTGGTCCTGCCGCAGCTCGCGCTCCTGCACCACGAGCTTCTGCTCGAGCCTGCGGACGTGGTCCACGAGCCGGCGGTCGTACGCAGCGATGAGGTGCAGGTACTTGTATCGGTTGAGCAGGTCGCTGAAGCTCTGCGCGCTGAGCAGGACGCGCACGGTGTGCAGCGGGCCTCGCTTGTAGATGGACCGGAGCCGCGCGTGCAGCAGCACGGTGCGCTCCTGCAGTCGGTCCCTCGTCATCAGCAGCTCGCGCGTGGTGGCCGCGATGGTGCTGTCCAGCGCCGCGGCCTGGAAGTCCAGCTCGCGCAGGGCGCGCGTGGAGGCTGCGACCTGACGCTCGATGTTGACCAGCTCGCTGGCCACGTCGTGCACCTGCGAGCGCAGCCGTTCCATCTCGGCCTGGAGCTGGGCGCGCTCCGCACGGATCTGCTCGAGCCGGTCCTGGCTCGCGCGGATCTGCGCCCGCAGGGAGTCCTGCGCGGCAGCGGGGCCCGGCGCGGCCGCGGTGATCGCGGTGAGCAGGATGGGGAGCGCGTGCCGCCAGCTCATAGCGCGCGCAAGTGACGATGCACGGCCAGCAGACTGGCGAGCAGACCCACGAGGCCGCCGCCCACGATCCCGCCCACGATCCACAGGTCCGGCAGCCACTCCAGCTCGAAGACGGAATCGGACAGCGTGCGGTACGTCATGTACAACGCGGGGAGCGCGACGAGGCCGCCGAGCAGACCCGTCATCAGGCCCTCGATGAGGAACGGCCCCTGGACGAACGACTCGGTGGCGCCGACGAGGCGCATGATGGTGATCTCGTCGCGCCGCGCGAAGATGGCCATGCGCACGGCGGCGCCGATGATGAGCGCCGCGACGACGGCGAACGCGCCGCCCAGGACCGCGGCCGCGGCGCCGGCGATGCGGCGCAGCAGGAAGACCTTGTCGAGCCAGTCCTGGCCGTACACCACCTCTTCGACGATCGGGTAGGCGGCGATCCGGTCGGCGACGTCGCGCACGGCCCGCGCATCCCGGAGGCCGGGGTGGAGTCGCACGGCGAGGGAGGCGGGCAGCGGGTTGACATCGAGCTCCACCACCATCGCGTGGAGCTGGCCGAGCTCCTGCCGGGCGATCTCAAGGGCCTGTTCGCGGGAGACGTAGACGACGTCGAGCACCTCCGGGTACATGGCGATCTCGTTGCGTACCAGCTCGATGGCGTTGGCCCGCGCGTTGTCCCGCAGGTACGCGACGATCTCGACCCGCTCCTCGACCCGCTGCAGCACCCGGTTGACGTTGTACGCCGCAATGCCGAACAGACCGACCACGAAGAGAGAGAGCGCGATCATGCCGGCGGAGAGCCCGACGAGCAGCGGCGCCCGCCGGAACGAGTTGAGCGCCTCCCGCAGCGCATAGGGCAGCATGCTCAGGCCCCCTCCTTCGCGGAGTCGCGGATCAGCCGGCCGTGCTCCAGCTCGAGGACGCGGATGTGCGGGTTCGAGCGCACGAGATCGAGGTCGTGTGTCGCGAACAGCACGGCCATGCCCGCGGCGTTGAGGTCGCGCAGCAACTCGAAGACGCCGCGTGTCGCGCGCTCGTCCAGGTTGCCGGTCGGCTCGTCGGCCAGGAGAACGATGGGGTCGTTGGCGAGGGCGCGGGCGATGGCCACGCGCTGGCGTTCGCCGCCGGAGAGCTCGTTGGGGTAGGCGCCCGCCTTGGTGGAGAGCCCGACCTGCGCCAGTAGCCGGCCGACCTTCGAGTGGATGACGGAGCGGTGGGCGCCCGTCACCTCCAGCGCGAACGCCACGTTCTCCGCCGCGGTGCGGTCCGGCAGCAGGCGGAAGTCCTGGAAGATGAAGCTGACCTTGCGGCGCAGGATCGCGATCTCGCGCCGGCGGATGCTCTGCGAGGAGTAGCCGCCGACGATGACCTCGCCGCTCGTGGGCCGGTCCGCCATGTGGATCAGGCGGAGGATCGTGGACTTGCCGGCGCCGCTGTGTCCCGTCAGGAAGCAGAACTCGCCCTTTTGGAGCTCGAACGAAACATCGTTCAGCGCGAGCCCCACCCGCGGATACTCCTTGTGGACGTGTACGAACCGGATCACGTCGTCTTGCCCTTCCATGGCGAGCCCGCCGCACGGCGGCGGGCCGTTCTCCTGCGCTCGCGTCGAGCCCGTTCCCGTCGGACGCGGCGGGTGTCCGTTCGCATGGCCGCGGAACCGGCGCCTTCTCGCCGCTTCACGGCGCGAGCCCTCCGCCCGCCCTGCCCGCCGCGAGGCGGGCGGCGAGGCGGATCGCCTCGATCATGGATGAGGGATCGGCGCGATCCTGGCCAGCGATGTCGAGTGCCGTCCCGTGGTCCGGCGAGGTCCGCACGAACGGGAGGCCGAGGGTCACGTTGACGCCATGGCCGAACGCCGCCGTCTTGAACGCCGCCATCCCGACGTCGTGGTACGGGGCGATCACCGCGTCGAACTCGCCCGCCGTGGCGCGGACGAACACCGTGTCCGCCGGGATGGGGCCGTGGGCGTCAACGCCCTCCGCGTGCAACCGCTCCCGCGCCGGCTCCAGGATCCGCGCCTCCTCATCGCCGAACAGGCCGCCGTCGGAAGCGTGCGGGTTCACGGCGCAGAGCGCAATGCGCGGACGGGCCATGCCCCAGCCGTCGCGCAGACCCGCGTGGGTGATCCGCGCCGTCCTCACGATGGTTTCCACGGAAAGGGCCGCGGGCACCTGGGAGAGGGGTAGGTGCGTGGTGGCCAGCGCGACCCGGAGCGGGCCCCCCCGGAGGGTGGTCTCCGCAGTCAGCATCATGACCACGTCCCGGACGCCGGCCAGCCCCGCCAGCATCTCGGTGTGGCCGGGGAAGGTGTACCCGCCCGCGTTGAGGGCCGCCTTGTCGATCGGCGCCGTGACCACACCATCCACGGCGCCCTCGAGGGCCATGCTCGCCGCTCGCTCGATCGCCTGACCCGCCAGCGCGCCCGCCACGGCAGGCGTGGCGCCGATCTCCCACCGCCCGGTGGCCACGAACTCGTCCGCGGCCGACTCTGCGCCGGTCCCGGACGGGCCGACGAAGACGAGGTGAGGCCGGTCGGGCTCCGACGCGAGCGCGCGCGCGGCCTTCACGGCGATCTCGGGCCCGATGCCGCGACAATCGCCGAGCGTCACGGCCAGCCGTACCCGTCGTCGCCCCAAGGGCCGCGCCTCCCGCCTAGAGCCGGACCTCGACGTGCGTACGCCGGCGCAGCTCCGAGAGCACTTCGTCGAGCAGCTTCTGCTGCTGGAGCTGCTCGCGGATCCGGGCGTGGACGCGCGGGTCGTCCAGGGAGTACTCTCCCTCGGGCACGACTTCCACGATCTTGACGACGGCCCACTTCTCCGGCGTCCCCGCGCCGCCGGGCAGCCGGAACGGGCCGATGACGTCGCCCGGCCGCGCCCCGGCCAGCTCCCTGTCGTAGGGTGCCGGGAGCTGGTCCCGCGGGATCTCTTCCACCAGGCGCTGCTCTTCGGGGTCGCCGAACCGGGTGGCCAGCTCCTCCATCGACTCCCCGGCGCGGGCGCGCTCGGCCACCTGCGCCGCGAGCTCCGGCGCCCGGGCGATGTCTGCATCGGTCAGCTCGGGCCGGATCAGGATGTGCCGCGCCTGCCGCTCCGAGCCGCGCACCCTGTCCACCCGGATGATGTGGAACCCGTAGTTCGTCTCGACCACCCCGCTCAATTGCCCCGGCGGCAGGGAGAAGGCGGCCGAGTCGAACGCGGGGACCATGTCGCCCCGCCGGAACCAGCCCAGGTTCCCACCCTGGTCCTTGGTCCCCGGATCATCGGAATGCCGGCGGGCCAGGGCCTCGAAGTCGCCGCCGCGCCGCAGCTCGTCCAGGATCTCGAGCGCGCGCTCACGGGCGACCGCGCGGGCCGAGTCGCTGGCGCGCGGCGCGACCACGACCTGCTCGAAGGTGAGCGTTTCCGGGCGCCGGCCGAAGTTCGCCTTGTTGGCCTCGAAGAAGGCGCGCACCTCGTCCTCGGTCACCGGCGGTGGACGGCGCTGCCGCTGGAGGACTGCGACGTAGCGCTGCACCATCATCTCGCGCCGGATGTCCCGCGCGAGGATGTCGCGGTACTCGGCGAGCGTCAGGCGCTGCTGGGCCAGCGCCCGCATCAGCGCGGCCTCGCCGCCCATGGCACGCTGCCGCTGGGCGATCTCCGCGTCCACGTACCGCTGTACCTCGTCGTCCGGCACCTGGACCGAGTCCCGCTGCGCCGCCTGCACGAAGAGCAGCGTACTGATCCTGTTGTCCAGGACCTGGCGCCGCATGCGATCGAACTGCGCCGGGTCCTCCGGCGGCGGCTGCCCGAGGCTGGCGAGGCGCATGATGATCTCTTCATCCACCTCGCTGAGCAGGACCACGCTGTCGCCGACCACGGCGACGACGCGGTCCACGAGCTCGGGCTGCCGCGCGTTCTGCGCCTGCGTCGCCGTCGCGGAGGCGAACAGGGCCGTGAGGAGGAGCGGGATCGTGGCGCGGCGACGGTGTGTTCGGTTCATTTCGAGTCCGCGAAACGGGAGAGGCCGGCGCCCCGCGCCGGCCTCCGGTTAGTATGCCGCCCCCGGTACGGATGTTCCTGGGCTCACTGCCCCTCGCTGGCCGACGGCTGGCCGTCCGGCTGCACCGGAGGCTGGGGCGGCTGGAACTGGCTCATGTCCATCGGCCGGGTGGCCTCGACCATGGCCACGACGCGCGGATACGCGCGCTCGAAGGTCGTGCCGCCGTACTGCTCCCGCATGGCGTAGCCCAGCGGGCCGAGCGGCAGGACCGAGCGCTCGCCCTTGACGATGCCCTCCAGGAGCTCGTTGGTCACCCGCTTGATCGCCTGGGCCTCGGTCTCGCCCTCTCGCAGCTCGATGGTGCGGAAGCCCGCCGCGGCGGCCATCGCCGCAAGGCGCCTGAAGCCCATCGACTCGAGCGAGTCCCGCTCGGCGGGCGTCAGATCGTGCCCGTTGCGGCGCGCCTCCTGGATCAGGATCTCTTCCTGGGCGAGCGTGCGCAGCATCTCGGCGAGCCGCTCATCCGGGAACTGCAGGATGGCGCCGCGCTGGTTCGCGTCGAAGCGGCGCATGAACTGCTGGAGCTCGCCCGCCGTCAGCGCACCGCCCTTGTAGGACACGAGCGTCCGCGCCGCGGCCCGGGGGCTCAGCTTCATCTCCGGTTTGCGCGCCAGCTCGCGGGTCACCTCGTACGCGTCGTCATGGACCTCGATGCGCAGCGGCTCGACGAGGTTCTTGACGTACGCTTCCTCGGCCTCGAGCAGGATCGTGGACTTCGCGTACTCGCGGAAGCGATCCTTGATCTGCTCGAAGTCCGGGAGGTGCCGCTCCTCGACCTTGATGATGTGGAAGCCGAACGGCGTCTCGACGACGTCGCTCACCTCACCGACCTGGAGCGCGAAGGCGGCTTCCTCGAACGGCGGCACCATCTGGCCGCGGCCGAAGAGGCCGAGGTCGCCACCCTGCCGTGCGCTGCCCGGGTCCTGGCTGTACTCGGACGCGAGAGCGGCGAAGTCCGCGCCGGACGCCGCCCGCTGCTGGAGGTCGCGGGCGAGGGCCAGGACGCTGTCCCGCTGCGCCGGCGTGGCGTCCGGCGGAACGCGCAGCAGGATGTGGCGTGCGCGGACCTGGAGGCCGGGCTGCTCCCGCTCGTAGATGGCCCGCAGCTCCTCGTCCGTCAACGCGGTGTCCACCTGGATCACCTGGTCCCGCAGCTTCAGCACGATCGTCTGGTCGATGTCGCGCTGGATCAGCGGCGTGACGTCGACGGACCGCAGTGTCGAGTCCTCGTAGGCCACCTTGGCGAGCAGGATGTAATCGATCCAGAGGTTGGCGAGCGCCTCGACCACCTCTGGCTGCGCCGGGAGCCTGGGGTTCAGGCGAAGGAGGCTCGCCGCCTCGTCGACGGTCAACTCGTGGCCGGCAGCGCGTGCGACGACGTCGGTGTGGGCGGTCATGGCCTGACCCAAGCCATCACAGCCCGCGACGACCAGAGTCGCGATCAAGACGATGGGCGCGACGAATCTCGACATTGCCTCTCCTCTGTGGAGCGCCGCCGACGTGGGCGGCTGTTCGGGGTGGAGCCCAGATACAGTAATCGGAATCCAGTCCACTTGGCTACCCGGGGCCGCAACGGCCGTTCCGGAGCGACGGCGCGACCCGACCGCCACCCGGCCCCCTGCGCCGGTCACGCCGCCCGGGCACGCTCCGTGTCCAGCGCCTGGAGCGCACGGGTCAGCGTCTCGACCAGCGGCCGGCCGTCGGTGCGGCGGAGCACGATCGAGAGCGGCACGGCCCGCCGGACCTCGACCTCGAGCTGCTGGTCGTGGAACGCCGTCTGGAGCACGGCGAGTCGGGGCACCGCCTCCGGCCGGAAGTTGACGCGGGCCTCCCCGCCGCGCACCAGGATGCGCTCCACGCCCAGCCGGGCGCCCAGGAGGCGCAACGCGGCGCCGGCGAGCAGCCGCTCCACCTCCTCCGGCGGCGGGCCGAAGCGGTCGCGCAGCTCGGCGCGGAGCCCCTCCACCTCCTCGGGCCGCTCCATGCGCGACAGCCGACGGTACAGGTGCAGCTTCTGGGCGGAGTCCGGTACGTATGCATCCGGAAGGTACGCGGCGCCCTCCAGGGAGACCTCCGGCGCGGGGAACGTCTCGCGCGGCTGCTCGCGCAGACGACGCACCGTGTCCTCGAGCAGACGGGTGTAGGTCTCCAGGCCGACGGCGTGGACGAAGCCCGACTGCTCCGCGCCGAGGATGTTGCCTGCGCCCCTCAGCTCCAGGTCCTTCAGCGCAATGGCGTACCCGCTCCCCAGTTCCGTGAAGTGCTCCAGGATGCGGAGCCGGCGCTCCGCTTCGGGGTCGGCGTCGTCCGGCAGCAGCAGGTAGCAGTACGCGCGGTGGTGCGAGCGGCCCACGCGCCCGCGGAGCTGGTAGAGCTGGGCGAGACCGAACTGGTCCGCGCGATCCACGATGAGCGTGTTGGCCGTCGGCACGTCGAGCCCGTTCTCGATGATCGCGGTCGTGACCAGGATGTCCACCTCGCGGGAGAGGAAGCGACGCATCGTCGCCTCAAGCTCCGCGGACGGGAGCCGGCCGTGTGCCACGGCCACGGTCGCATCCGGCACCAGCGAGCGGACGCGCTCGGCCACGGCGTGAATGGTCTGGATCCGGTTGTGCACGAAGAAGACCTGGCCGCCGCGGTCCAGCTCGCGCCGCAGCGCATCCTGGATGATCTCGTCCACCCATGGCATGACGTGGGTGATGACGGGCATCCGGTCGCGCGGCGGCGTCTGGATCAGCGAGAGGTCACGCAGCCCGGCGAGAGACAGGTACAGCGTGCGCGGGATCGGCGTGGCCGTGAGCGAGAGCACGTCGAGGGTGTGCTTCAGCTCCTTGAAGCGCTCCTTCTGCTTGACGCCGAAGCGCTGCTCCTCGTCGACGATGAGCAGGCCGAGGTTCTTGAACACCACGTCCGGCTCGAGGAGCCGGTGAGTGCCGATGACGATGTCGATCTGCCCTTCGGCCAACGCGGCGAGGATGCGACGCTGCTCGCTCTCGGTGCGGAAGCGGGAGAGCGCCTCGATGCGCACGGGGTACGCCGCCAGGCGCTGGCGGAACGTGGCGAGATGCTGCTCGACCAGGACCGTGGTGGGGGCGAGGACCGCCACCTGCCGGCCGTCCTGCACGGCCTTGAACGCCGCACGGATGGCGACCTCGGTCTTGCCGAAGCCGACGTCGCCGCAGAGGAGCCTGTCCATGGGGTGACGCGACTCCATGTCGCGCTTCACATCCGCGGTCGCCTGGCGCTGGTCCGGCGTGTCCTCGTACATGAAGCTGGACTCCATCTCCTTCTGCCAGCGCGTGTCCGGCGAGTACGGCGGCCGCTCGGCGAGCTGGCGCGCGGCGTAGAGCTCGAGGAGTTCCAGGGCCATCCGCTGGATGGCGCGCTCGGTCTTGCTGCGCAGCGTCTTCCACGCCTTGCCGCCGATCTTGTGCAGGCGGGGCGGCTCGGCGTCGTCGCGATCGGGAACCCAGCGTTCGATGAGGTCCAGGCGGTAGACCGGGACGCGCAGGATCTCGCCGCCGGCGTATTCGATGGCGAGCGCCTCGATCTCGGATTCTTCGCCGATGCCGCCGGGAACGGCGATCCGGACCCGCTCCAGGCCGAGGAAGCGGCCGATGCCGTGGTCCAGGTGCACGACGTAGTCGCCGGGCTTGAGCTGGGACAGGCTCTCGAGGGCGACGGCGCCGCGGAACCGGCGGCCGCGGCGCACGTACCGCGTACGGCGGAAGATCTCGTGGTCGGTCAACACCCGGACCGGCGGATCCGCGCCTTCGAGCACGAACCCGGCAGCGATGGTCTCGAGCGCGAGGGTGGTGCGCGGCGGCAGGCCGCCGTTCCCGCCGAGCAGCTCCTCCAGGCGCTCGAGCTGGCCGGTGTTGTCGCACAGGATGAGCGTGTCCTCGCCCCGGGCGGCGCCGGCGCGGAGCAGGGCGGAGAGACGCTCCATGTCCCGGTCGATGGGTTCGGCCGGGCGGATGTCGAAGCGCAGGTCGCCGTCGCCGGCGTTGATCCGCAGGCGGCCGAAGCCGGCGAGGCGTCGAGCCGCATCGTCCGGCGGCAGGAACAGCGCGTCGGGCGGCTCGGGATCGTCGCCGGCTTGGCGGGCCGCGCGATGGAGGTGCAGGACCTCGTTCCACGTGCGGCCGAACTCGCGCTGCGCGGCCTCGGGGTCCAGCTCCACCACGATGGCGTCCCGCGGCAGGACGTCGAGCAAGGAGCGGCGGACGACGGGAGCGTCCTCCCCGACCTGGGCGGAGCGGAGGTCCACCGGCAGGACCTCGACGCGATCGACCTCGCCGGTCGAACGCTGGTCCAGGATGTCGAACCGGCGGATGGAAACCACCTCGTCGCCCCAGAACTCGATGCGCACCGGGTCTGGGGAGCCGAAGCCGAAGAGGTCGACGATCCCGCCGCGCAGTGCGTACTCGCCCACGCCCTCGACCAGCGGCACACGGGTGAAGCCCATCCGCTCGAGCCGTGACGCCAGCTCGAGGGGTGGAACGGACTCGCCCACCGCGAGGGTGAGCCGGATCTCGGCGAGGCCGCTCGGGATCGGCGCGCGCTCCTGGAGCGCCCGCAGCGTCGTCACCAGGATCCGTGCGCGCCCGGCCAGCAGCGCTTCCAGCGTTTCGACGCGCATGCCGCTGATCTCGAGGTGCGGCTCCTCGGGCTCGTACGGCAGCGTCTCCCGCTGGGGATAGAGCGCCGTGCGGCCGGTGCCGAGCAACGCGGTGAGATCTGCTTCCGCCGCCTCCGCGTCGGGCGGACTGGGAGCCACGACCACCCAGACCCGGTTGGGCATGTCCGCGGCCAGAGTGGCGACGAGCAGGGCAGGGGAGGAGCCCGGCAGGCCGGACAGGGCCACCGCACGCCCGGGCCCCGGCAAGTCCGCAGCGAGCCGCCGGTAGGCGGGCTGGCGCCGCATCGCGTCGAGCAGGATCGGGTGGGCCACGGTCAGTTCGCGCCGGAACGACGGTGGTCGGAGACGGCGGTCCCCGCGGCCGCGGGCGCGGCGTGTCCGGCCGGGACCTTCTCGTCGCCCCGCGGCACGGGCCTGGTCGCGGCTTGCCCGGCGGGACGCGCGGCGCGGGCCCGGCCGGCAGCGGCCACGAGCCCCTCGACGAGCAGGAGCGCCAGGGCGAGCAGCAAGAGCGGGCGCCAGACCTCACGGCCGAGGCGCCGGTGGTAGATCAGGCGCAGCCAGTCGTCGGCATCATCCGTGACGCGGACCCGCCAGCCATCGAGCATCGCGGTGAGCTGCCGGCGGTCGAGCCTCGCCAGGTCCGACTCGATCGCCGGCGGGTTCACGGCGAAGGCGTCCACCAGCCGGTCTCCGGCCAGGACGCGGTAGACGCCTGGCTGCGCGGGCGCTCGGTAGCGAGACCCGCCTTCGACGGGGTCGCGGACGCCGTCCGGCCGCTCCACGGCGTCGGCCAGGGACGGCAGCACCACCGGCTCTCCCGGGGCCACGTGGCTGCGCGCCGGCTCCGCCGCGGCCCACGCGCCCAGCATCCGGTCGAGCAGCGGCAGCATGGCGGCGGAGGAGGGGAGCGTGCTCGCCTCCAGGGTCAGCGGCGAGGCGAGGAGCACGTAGCGGCCTTTGGTGCCGGGGAGCTCGCCCCGCACGGCCCACGTCGAGCCGTCCCGCAGGCGGAGCAGCGTCGAGTCCAGCGCCGCGGGTGCGGCCCCGTCCCCGCCGGCCGAGGGCGTCGGGCCGGTCCGCTCGAGCCGGTACACCTGCTGGAGGCGCACGTCCTCGAGGGCCCGGAGCAGCTCGTCGCCCTCCTCGACGGGCGCGAACCGGGCCTCGCCCGCGCCCTCGACCCGCGCGTAGCGCCACGGGATGCCCGCCTGCGCGAGCCGGTTGTTCACCGCCGGGAGCTCCAGCGGCGACGTCGGCGGCAGGACCACGACGGTGCGCTCGCTGCGCACCGCGTCCGCTCCGATCGCGGCCGGCGCGATCACGATGTCCGCGGCGCCCGACCCCGCGCCCCGGCCCTCGAGCCGGATCCGGCCGGCGTTCGCCAGCACCGCCAGCGCTTCGTCCACGAACGGCAGCGGCTGGGTCGTGCGGACCACGGGCGGCGGCTCGACGCGCAGGACGAAGTAGCGCCGGTCATCGCCGCGCAGCGCGTCCGGGTCGATCTCGACCCACCCCGACACGATGCCGGCGCTCCGCGCGGGCAGCGGGATCTGGGCGGTCCCGGGCACGGCCGCGTGGTCGGCGGCCGTCATGCGCCCATCCAGCGCCAGTCGGACGACGACCGAGTCCTCCTCCGCCCGGCTGCCCGCGATCTCCACGCTGATCATGGAGCGCTCGCCGGCACGGGGCGCCAGCCCACCCCCGATCTCGACGGCCGCGATGGCGGCGTTGGCCGGCGGCTCGCCTCCCGGCGCCCAAACCATGACGGGCGGCGCATCCGTTCCCGCCGCGGGCGCGGTGCCCGGGAACGCCGAAGCCTGGAGGTCCGTCAGCACATGGATCTCCGCCGCACGCCCCTCGGCGCCGGCGGCGAGGAGGGCCCGTGCGCGGGCGAGGGCGCCGTTGAGGTCGGCGGCCGCGGAGGCCACCTCCGTTTCGCGGACCCGCTGCGCCGTGGCTGCGGCATCGCCCGGCACCGCCGCCTCCCACGGCGTCGCCGCGCGGATCAGCCAGAACCGGTCGTCCGGGCCGGCGCGCTCGAGCGTCTCCAGCGCGCGGTCCTTCAACGCGTCCAGCACCCGCCGCTCGCCCATCACCAGACCGGTGCTGAGCGAGTTGTCCAAGATGATCACCACCGCCGTCGGCTCGTGGCCACCACCGCCGTGGCGGAAGAACGGCCGGGCGGCGGCGAGCGCCAGCAAGAGCAGCATTGCCACGCGCAGCGCGAGCAGCAGGAGCTGCCGCAGCTTGATGCGGCGCGCGTGCTCCTTCTCCGCGCGGCGCAGGTAGCGCAGTGCGGGAAACACCACCCGCGGGCCCTGTTGACGCTGGAACAGGTGCAGAAGCAGGGGCACCGCGGCGGTGAGGCCCAGTAGCAGCAGCAACGGGCTCAGGAATCCCATCAGCCCAGCCGTTCACGCTTGCGGAGATAGGCGCGCAGCGCGCGCGCCATCGCCTGGTCCGTCTCGATCAGGGTGTAATCCACGCCGTGGGGCTCGAGCGCCTGGCGCCACTCCTCGAGCGCACGCTCCACGGCTGCCCGGTATTCGGCACGCAGGTCCGCCACACTGACGGGGACCTCGTCGCCCGTCTCCGGATCCACGAAGCGCGCGTCCCCCACCGCGGGCAGCTCCCGCTCCCCGGGGTCCAGCAGATGGAACACCAGCACCTCGTGGCCGCGGTGCCGCAGGAAGCGGAGCGCGAGCCGGGTCGAATCCGGGTCCACCAGCAAATCCGAGAAGAGGATGACCAGCCCGCGCCGGCGCAGGCGGCCGGCGATGTCGCGGAGCGCCGTCCCGGCCTCCGTGCGGCCGCTCGCCTCCAGGGGCACGAGGGCTTCCAGCACCTCCTGCCAGTGCCGACGACCGCCCCGCGGCGTGATGTGGGCGCGGATCCGCTCGTCGAAGGCGACCAGCCCCACCGAGTCCCCCTGACGCAGCAGCAGCAGAGCGAGACTCGCCGCGAGCAGCTTCGCGTACCACAGCTTGCTCGGGAGCTGGCCCGGTGCCGAGGACCACGCCATCGACGCACTCGCGTCCACGAGCAGGTACGCGCGGAGGTTCGTCTCCTCCTCGAACTGCTTGATGTAGAACCGGTCCGAGCGACCGTACATGCGCCAGTCGATGTAGCGCAGGTCGTCGCCGGGCTGGTACATCCGGTGCTCGGCGAACTCGACGGAGAAACCGCGGTGCGGCGAGCGGTGTAACCCGGCCAGGAACCCCTCGACCACGTTGCGCGCGACGAATTCGAGGCCGCCGAGCGCGGCCAGCTCGCGGGGGTCCAGGAGATCCGGGCGGCGCTGCCGTCCGATGGGTTTGACCGGGTTTCCGCTCATAAAACACAACAACTTAGCGGCGCTGTGCGCCGGGGTCAATCACGCTCCCGGGCGCCGCGACATCGCGGGGCACGCGGGCGCTGCGGGTCTGGGCTCACTACACCGGGGAGCGCTCGAGGATCGCCGCCCGTGGTGCCGCGGCCCGCGGCGCGCTATCTTGGGCGTGGCTCGCCCGCCCGAGCCGGCTCGCCGGCGCAAGGGGCGGGCCGCAACGAACCGTGAGCGGGGAGAGACGGCGATGAACGTACGGTTGCTGGCGCTGCTGCTGGTGGTGATGGCCTGCACGGGGCAGGGGGCTGCGCCGCCGGCCGGCGCCCAGACCGCGACGCGGGCGAAGGATCTCGCTGCCGCGGCGGCGACGATCACGGCCGAGGACATGCGGTCGCGGATCGCGTACCTGGCGAGCGACGAGCTGGGAGGGCGGGACACGCCGAGCCCCGGCCTGGAGCTGGCTGCGGAGTACCTGGCTCGCGAGTTCGCGGCGGCGGGACTGGAGCCGGTGCCGGGCGGCGAAGGCTTCATCCACCGCTACCCGCTCAACATCCGGATGGTGGACACGGCGCAGGTCGAGCTGGCGGTGGAGCGGGGCGGGAAGCGCGAGACGCTGGCCTTCGGCAGCGAGTTCGCCGCGGCGCCGGGCGCGCGGGCGGAGGTCAGCGGGGGGGCGGTGTACCGCGCGCTGACCAGTCTGGCGTCGGAGCGCGGGGACGAGGCGCTGCGCGGCCGGGTCGTGGTGACCGAGCTGGAGGGCACGCCCGGCCGCGAGTGGGCCGGCAACCTCCGGGCGGCGCACAGCGCCGCGGAGAACAGAGGCGCCGCGGCCATCGTGTTCGTCCTGGACCCCGCCCTGGGGCCGGATGACGTGCGGCAGCTGGCGCGCGCCTTCGCCCGGGTCCGGGGTGCGCCGGCCGGCGTGCCCGCGTTCTACGTGACGCGGGAGGCGGCAGAGCGTGCGTTCGGCGCCTCGGGGCGCACGCTCGCGGAAGCACTCGCCGCGGATGGCGGCGCGACGGTGGCCGGGCGGGTCCCGGTCCACGACCCGGGGATCCGGGCGCCCAACGTCGTGGCGCTGCTGCGGGGCAGCGACCCCGTGCTGCGCGACACGTACGTGGTCTTCAGCGCGCACATGGACCACGTGGGGATCGGCGCGCCGGACGCCTCGGGCGATTCGATCTACAACGGCGCAGACGACAACGCCTCGGGGACCGCGGCGCTGCTGGAGGTGGCGCAGGCGTTCGCAGCGCTCGAAGAGCGGCCCGCGCGCTCCCTCATCTTCCTGGCCGTGAGCGGAGAGGAGAAGGGACTGCTCGGGTCCCGGGCGTTCACCGACGACCCGCCGGTGCCGATCGGGAGCATCGTCGCGAACATCAACATGGACATGATCGGGCGCAACTCGCCCGACTCCATCGTGGCGATCGGGCTGGACTATTCGAGCCTCGGCCCGCTCACCCAGGAGGTCGCGCGCACGTACGCGGATGATGTACGTTTGACCGTGGCGCCCGACCTGTGGCCCGAGGAGCGGCTCTTCTTCCGCAGCGACCACTTCAACTTCGCGGCGAAGGAGATCCCGGCGATCTTCTTCTTCGCGGGGCTGCACGAGGATTACCACCGGGCGTCCGACCACGCGGAGAAGATCGACGCGGACAAGGCAGCCCGGGTTGCGCGGCTCGTGTTCTACCTGGGTCACCGGATCGCGAGCGACCCGGAGCCGCCGCAGTGGACGGAGCAGGGGCTCGCCGAGGTCCGCGCGCTGACGAGTGGGCGCAGACGTTGATGGGCTGGACCCGAACGAGAGGGGAGGCGTGAACGAATGAGCCGGTTCATCCTGCTTTGTGGCGCGATCGCAGCGGTGTCGGTGGCGTACTTCTTCGGCCACTGGCTCGCCGCACGGAACACCGGCGCGCTCATGCTGGCCGTCGGGATGGCGGTCGCCGCGGCGATCCTGATCGCGCTCCACACGCGGCTGGCGTCGCCGGACGCGGACGCGTAGGCGCCTCTGGCCCGGCCGCCGTACGGGCAGGGTCGGGCGACGATGGCTGTCGCGTCCAGCGGGCGGGTCCCTGGTCGGGCCCGCCCGCTGCGTTGTCAGGAGCGTCGGTTCCGGCGGGGCGGGGGCGGGGCCTTGCGGACGTCGAGGCCGACGAGGAGCGTGTAACCGGTGGTCTGCGCCAGCCTGTCGGGGAAGCCGATGCCAACGTCGAGTCCCGGAGCGGCGTCAGCCTCGCCCCCGCTGGCGCGGACCGCCGCGAGCGTGAGCTGGGCCGCGCCCATCGAGACGCTCGAACCGATGGCGACGGCGGTCGCGCCGGACAGGGACGTGGCGACGCCGCCGCGTACGCGCAGGGACGGCCACAGCCGCTGTTCCGCGCCCGCGGCCAGGTACATCGGCCAGCCCGCGTGGAGCCGGCCGCTGCCCGCCGTCTGGCTGAACGTGACGCCGACCGCCGTCCCGCCGAACTCGTAGGCCGTGCCCAGCCGGACGATCCGCGGCGGCATGGCGCCCTGGAGGATCGTGTTGGCGAGCGCATCCGCTTCGGGCGGACCGAGTTCGGGAACGTAGGGGCGCGGCTCGAACCGGTCGGCGAAATCGGCGGGCTCCATGTCCGCGAGCTCGGCGTCCGTGAATTCGCCGCCCCGGACCTCGAGCCGGCCCCGCCACGTCATGGTCTGGACGAGGTTCTCGACGGAGAGGCCCACGGTCAGGCCGCGTAGCGGCTGGGCCGCGAGGCCTACGTCGAAGCCGAATCCGTAGCCCGTCGGGCCGCCCATGGCGAGCATGGTGATCTTCACATCCAGGTTCTCCAGGTCCAGAACGGGATCGTAGATCCTGCCCTCCCGGAGGCCGTGCCCCACCACGGCCCGGGCCGCCACGCCGACGCTCGCGGGCACAGACAGGAACGACACCGGATGGCCGTAGGCGACCACCGCCCGGCTCAGCACGGCGCCGCGGAACGCGGTGCCGTCGACCCGGTAGTCCCCGATCCGCTCCACGTCCAGCCGACCCTCTTGCCGGGCCTCCAGGTACATGTCCACCATGCCCCGCGTCGCGTGGACGTCCACCAGCGCCGTGCTCGAGACACCGAACGCCAGGCGCCCGACGCTGGCCCCGAACCACGGCACGTGGACATCGCCCCGGAAGTCCAGCCCCGCGTTCGGCACCAGGTCCAGGAACGCCCGCCGGTCGGATTCGCTCAGGTCGGACCGCAAGAGCATCCGCAGCTCGCCCAGCGGCGGCCCCCCCGCCGCCCCCATCAGCGCGAGGTTCGGCACCGCGACCGACCACGGCGGCTGACCCGGCAACCCCAGATTCGCCGGGTTCCAGTCCGCCGCCTCGTGCCCCCGGGCCAGCGCGACGAACGCGCCGGCGAACCCTGCCGCGCGCGGCGTGGTCGCGACCTGCGCCGCCGCCGGGGCGACCGTGAACCAGACCAGCGCGAACAACGGGAGAAAGACGGGAATTCGCGGATAGGGCATCACCGGGTCTCCCACAACGCGAGGAAAGGCGAGTCAGACGGAATGCGATGGGAACCCGGGGAGGAATGCGCGTCCAAGAAGATAGTGACGGAGCCATCCGCGGTCAATTCATCGCCTCGAAAAAGCCCGGAAAAACGAGGGATCGCTGATTGATTCCGCCCATCCGCGGGGTTAGATTCCAGGCGAGATCGCAGGACGAGATGACAGGGATTCCGGACGCGTGCGCCTAGATCGGATTCGCAACTTCTGCATCATCGCCCACATCGACCACGGCAAGTCCACGCTCGCCGATCGCCTGCTCGAGCGGACCGGCACGCTGGCCCAGCGCGAAATGAAGGACCAGGTGCTCGACACCAACGAGCTCGAGCGGGAGCGCGGCATCACCATCAAGCTGCACCCGGTGCGCATGCAGTACCGCGCCGCAGACGGCGAGGTGTACGAGCTGAACCTGATCGACACGCCGGGGCACGTGGACTTCACGTACGAGGTCTCGCGCTCGCTCGCGGCGTGCGAGGGAGCGGTGCTGGTGGTGGACGCGAGCCAGGGCGTCCAGGCACAGACGCTCTCGAACCTGTTCCTCGCCTTGGACGCGGGGCTCGAGATCATCCCGGTGCTGAACAAGATCGACCTACCGGGCGCGGAGCCGGAGCGGCGGCGTGCAGAGCTCGTGGACCTGCTGGGCGTGGACCCGGCGGACGTACTCCTGGTCTCGGCCAAGGAAGGCACGGGCATTGACGAGCTGCTGGAAACGATCGTGCGCCGCGTGCCGCCGCCGCAGGGCCGTCGGGATGCACCGCTGCGTGCGCTGATCTTCGACTCGACCTACGACAAGTACCAGGGCGCGGTCCCGTACGTGCGTGTCGTGGATGGCGTGCTGCGCCCCGGGATGCGTATCGCGTTCGGCGCCTCGGACGCCGTCTACGAGGTGGACGAGGTCGGCTACATCCGGATCGACCGGGTGCCCCAGCCGGAGCTCGGGCCGGGTCAGGTCGGCTACGTGCTGGCCGGGATCAAGCGCGTCTCGGACACCAAGGTCGGCGACACGATCCTCGATGCGGACAACCGCGCGGCGGAGCTTCTGCCGGGCTACCGTGAGGTCAAGCCGATGGTGTTCAGCGGGCTCTACCCCACGGACTCCGAGCAGTACGAGGAGCTCCGGGACGCGCTCGAGAAGCTCAAGCTGAGCGACGCGAGCCTCTTCTACGAGCCGGAGACGTCCACGGCGCTCGGCTTCGGCTTCCGTTGCGGCTTCCTCGGGCTGCTGCACATGGAGATCGTGCAGGAGCGGCTCGAGCGCGAGTTCTCGCTGAACCTGATCACCACGGTGCCCAACGTGGAGTACCACGTGGTGCTCACGAACGGCGAGCGCATCGCAGTGGAGAACCCGTCGGCGATGCCGGACCGCAGCCGCATCGAGCGGATCGAGGAGCCGTACGTCCGCGCGCGCATCGTGTGCCCGGCGGAGTTCATTGGCAACGTCCAGAAGCTGTGCCACGAGCGGCGCGGCGAGTACCGGTCCATGACCTATCTGGACCCGACGCGCGTCGAGTTCATTTACGAGCTCCCGCTGGCCGAGATCGTCCTGGACTTCTATGACCGGCTGAAGGGGTCGACCAAGGGCTACGCGTCGCTGGACTGGGAGTTCCTGGAATACCGGCCGAACGACCTCGTCAAGCTGGACATGCTGATCAACGGCGACCCCGTGGACGCCTTCAGCGTGATCATCCACCGCGACAAGGCGTACGAGTACGGCCGCGCGATGGCGGAGAAGCTGAAGGAGCTGATCCCGCGGCAGCTCTTCGAGGTCGCGATCCAGGCGGCGATCGGCAGCAGGGTGATCGCGCGGGAGACGATCAAGCCGTTGCGGAAGAACGTGACGGCGAAGTGCTACGGCGGCGACATCACCCGCAAGCGCAAGCTGCTCGAGAAGCAGAAGGAAGGGAAGCGGCGGATGAAGCAGGTGGGGACGGTGGAGATCCCGCAGGAGGCGTTCCTGGCGGTGCTCCAGGTGGGCGACTGACCATGGAGATCGCCGTCATCCTGGCCACCTACAACTGGCCGCGCGCGCTCGAGCTGGTGCTGTGGGGGTACGCGACGCAGACGTACCGGGACTTCCAGGTCGTCATCGCGGATGACGGCTCCGGTCCGGAGACGCGTGAATTGATCGAGCGGATGCGCGCCGAGACCGGACTGGACATCGTCCACGTCTGGCACGAGGATCGAGGCTTCCGCAAGAGCGAGATCCTCAACCGCGCGATCCTCGCCACGGACCGGGAGTACCTCATTTTCTCGGACGGAGACACCATCCCGCGCCGCGACTTCGTGCAGGTGCACGCCGAGCTCGCGGAGCCCGGATGCTTCCTGGCGGGCGGCTACGTGAAGCTGCCGCCCGATGTGAGTGAGCGCATCACGGTGGCGGACGTTCAGGCCGGCCGCGCGACGGATCTACGGTGGCTGCGTGCGCAGGGGTTCCGCCCCGGCCGCCACGCGCTCCGGTTCACCACGTTCCGGCCGTGGGCGACCCTGCTCGACCGCCTCACGCCCACGCCGCCGCGCTGGCGCGGCAACAACTCCTCGACCTGGCGCGAGCACCTGCTGGCCGTCAACGGCTTCGACATGGAGATGGGCTACGGTGGGCAGGACGCGGCGCTCGGGGACCGACTGGAGAACCTCGGGATCCGGCCCAAGCGGATCCGCTACCGCACGCTGGCGGTCCACCTCCATCACGAGCGGCCGTGGCGCGACCCGGAGGGGGTGCGCCGCAACGACGAGATCCGGCGTCGGATCCGGGAGAACCGCGAGACGCGCGCGCGGCTCGGGATCGCGGAGCTGGAGCCGCTACCGGCGGCGCGGTGAGCCTCGGACGCCGGGCGGACGCTCACGCGCCGGCGGCCCGGAGGACGTCGTCGTAGATCTCCTCCAACAGTGCGGTCTGGCGGCGGAGGTCGAAGCGCTCCACCGCGTGGGCGCGGGCGACGGTGGAGAAGCGTGCGCGCAGCTCGTCGTCGGTGAGGAGCGCCACCAGCCGTTCGGCCAGCGTGGCTTCATCGCCCGGCGGCACGATCCAGCCCGTTTCCCCATCGATGATGCCTTCGGCGCTGCCGCCCGAGGGGAAGGCGACGACGGGCAGGCCCGCTGCCTGCGCTTCGAGGATGGTGATCGGAAGCCCCTCGGCGTTGCCGGTCGGCGTGACCACGCTGGGCGCGCACAGGACGGCGGAGCGCTGCATCCAGGCGCGCACCTCGTCCGGCGTCTGCACGCCGACGAAGCGGCAGCGGGCGCCGAGGCGCGCGGCCTCGGCCTCGTGCCGCGGGCGGAGCGGCCCGTCGCCCACCACGACGAGCTCGGCCTCCGGCACCGCCTGCTGCACCCGCGGCATCGCCCGCAGCAGGTGGGTGAGCCCCTTCTTTGCCACCAGCCGTCCGACGAATAGGATCTGCGCGTTCGCGCGCTGGGCGGGGTCGCCCGGCGTGAAGCGGCGGGTGTCCACGCCGATGTGGTGCACGATGATGCGGTCCTCCGGGCAGCCGGCCTCCTGCAGGCGCGCGGCAATGAACTCCGAGACGGCGATCACCCGGTGTGCGGCGCGGAACACGCGCTGGCGGCGCCAGCGGTCGAGCGCGTTCCGCGGCCGGGTGGCGATGTCCATCCCGTGGTACGTCACGACGAGCGGCACACCCAGCGCGCGCGCGATGGGGATGGCGTCCAGCGCGTTGGTGCCGAAATGCGCGTGCAGCAGTGCGGGGCGGTGGGCGGCCAGCGCACGCCGCCACCGCGGGGGCGTCCGACGCAGAGCTTTGATCGCGGCCTTGCCGAGCCCCTCGCTGAAGGTGTGATCCGCGAGCAGCACCCGCTCGTGCCCGGCGAGGTAATCGGGGCCGGCTTGCACCAGCCGATAGCCCACGAAAACGGGTCGGTAGCGCTGGAGCGCGCCGCCCTGCGCCGCGATGAACGTCTCGGACCAGGGCAGCAGCTCCTTGCGGAAGATCAGGACGGTCGGCCGGCCGGCGCCGTGGCTGCTCATGCGGCCGGCTCCACCAGCGGGTTCTGGAACGGAGCGCCGGTCACGAGGCTGCGGATGCGGTGGTCGAGGGGGTGGTGTGCGAGGACCAACGCACGGCCGGCGGCGCGGACGCGATCCCGAGCCGCGTCGTCCGCCACGTAGCGCTCGATGCCGTAAGCGGGCCTGCCCATCCAGCCGGGCTCGCCGCCGACCGACTCCCGGCCGTTGCCCCAGGTGCGCACGCGGAAGCTGCGGGCCACGCGGCCTGGGAACGCCACGCGGTCCTCCTCACCCGTGGCGCCGATGAACGCGATGTCGCACGCGTACTCCGGGTGCGGCGCGGCCGGCCGGTCCACCATCGGCTCAACGCCATCGGGAAGGCACGAGGCGCGACGCGCGCCGACGGCCTCGAGCAGCGGCGCGTGGCCGCCCGCCGTGAGGAACGTGGTGTCCACGCAGGCGGCGCGCTCGAGCGTGGCAGGGTCCGGTGGGATGCGGAGGTCGCGGGACCACATGAGGGATGGGACGGCCGCGCACGGCTCGCGGGGGACATCCGCCGGGACCCCGATCGCCCTGGCGACGATCGAGCGGGCGGGCCCGAAAGCCTCGATGCGCGCCCGGACCCAGGCGCCGGCTCCCCGGCGGTCGAGCGCGCGGAACGCCCTGCGGTCGTCCACGAGGGTGGCGACGTGGCCGGCGCGGAGGAGGGCACGGTGGGTCCACCGTTCGCCGTCCCACCGACGGGAGCGGCCGATCACCGCGATGCCCATGCGGCGGCCCCGGGCAGGGCCGGCGCCCGGGGGCCACCGGTCTTCCTCCATGCCTCGTGCTCGTGGTTCCGACCTCGGGTCCAGCATCGGCCCGGCAGGCGCCCGTGGTGGCGCGCCGCGGCCGGGCCGCGTTAGTATAATGCCGGCAACGTCCAAGGCAAGCGACCCGACGCGGGTCGCGCGTCGCGGCGCGGCCACGACGGGACACGATGCTTCGATGCCGTCGCAACCGGCCGTCGCGCTGGCAGGTCGCGCGGCGCGGCCGCGCGAACGTGCGGGTCGAGGCCGCCGCGGTCTCGCACGAGGCGGGAACGGGGCGGCTCGTGGCCTGCGCCGCCAGCGGCACGGCCGGCCCGGGGGTTCGGGGACGGTGGACGTGCGTACGATGCGGCGGGACGACTCTGTCGATGCGGACGGGCCAATGCCCGATGTGAGGAAGGACGACATCGAACGGGCCGAGCTCGCGGGCTCGCGAGGCGCCGCGGGCGTGTTGCGTCGTGCGCGGCCCGCCATCCTGCTCTCCACGCACGGTGCCCCGGTGCGCCGGGCGTGCAATGCTCTGCCGCGGGAGCACGGGTACGAGCCGACGCCGGTTCTCGGAGGCGAAGAGGAGCGTGCGCCCGGGCTCCTCCGCCTGCCGGCGGGCACGGCCCGGACCTGAAGGCCCTCATGCGGTTCTCCGTCATCATTACGACGTACAACCAGCCCAGGTACCTGGAGCTGGTGCTCTACGGCTACTCGGTGCAGACGCGCCGGGACTTCGAGATCGTCATCGCGGACGACGGGTCGGGGCCGGAGACCGCGGAGGTGATCGAGCGGGCTCGGCGTGAGCTCGGGCTCGACATCCGGCACGTGTGGCACGAGGATCGAGGGTTCCGCAAGTGCGAGATTCTCAACCGCGCGATCCTCGCGGCGTCGGGCGACTACCTGCTGTTCACGGATGGCGACTGCGTCCCGCGCAAGGACCTGGTCGAGACGCACATGCGGCTGGCAGCGCCCGGTCGCTTCATCGCCGGCGGCTACCTGAAGCTGCCGCCGGAAGTCTCACGGGCGGTGGATGAGGAGGCGATCCGGACCGGCGCCGTCACGGACCTGCGCTGGCTCCGGGCGCGGGGCTGGCGACCCGGCCGGCGCGCGCTGCGGTTGGTGCGGTCTCACCGGCTCGGCGCGCTGTTCGATCTGCTGACGCCGACGCGGGCGGTTTTCCAGGGCAACAACGCATCGACCTGGCGCGCCGCGATCGAGGCGGTGAACGGATTCGAGCAAGAGATGGGCTACGGCGGGCTCGACCGCGGGATCGGGTACCGGCTCGAGAACTACGGGATCAAGGGTGTACAGGCCCGGCACCGCGCCGTGTGCATGCACCTGCACCACGAGCGACCCTATCGGGATGAGGCGGTGATCCGCCGGAACCGTGAGATCCTTGCCCGGATCCGGCGGACGGGGGAGACGCGCGCGCGGCGCGGGCTGGATGAGTTGAGGGCGAGCATCGCGGAACGGTGAGCGACGCCGCCCGAGGAGAGGGAGGAACCATGGATCGAGCCCCGGATGGCAAGCGCTGGATCATCGGCGTGGACCTGGGTGGAACGAACATCGTCGTGGGTGTGCTGCCGTTCTCCGGCGGCGAGGTGCTGGCGTTGCGGACCGCGCCGACGGAAGCGGCACGAGGCGCCAAGTTCGTCGTGGACCGGATCACGTCGATGATCGAGGAGGCGATCGCGGAGGTCATAGCGCAGTACGGCGGCTCGCGCGAGGACTTCTGCGGCGTCGGGATCGGATCGCCCGGACCTCTGGACCGCAAGTCGGGAGTGGTGATCAACACGCCGAACCTGGGCTGGCGCAACTTCCCGCTGCGGGACCTGATCTCCAACGCGGTGGGGCTGCCGGCCACGCTGGACAACGATGCGAACTGCGCCACTTACGGCGAGTGGTGGTTGGGCGCGGGGCGGGGCGTGAACACGCTCGTCGGCCTCACGCTCGGGACGGGGATCGGCGGCGGCATCGTGTTGAACGGGGAGATCTACCACGGCGTGAGCGACGCGGCGGGCGAGATCGGCCACATGACCATCGACTCGACCGGCCGCAAGTGCAAGTGCGGCAACTACGGCTGCCTCGAAGCGTACGCCTCCGGTCCGGCCATTGCGCTGCGTGCGATCGAGGGGATCGAGGCGGGCGCGGAGACGATGCTGCCCGACCTGGTCAACGGCCGGCTCGAGGACATCACCGCGGCGACGGTCTACGAGGCCGTGGTGCTCGGTGACCCGTATGCCAACGAGGTGATGAAGGAGACCGCCAAGTTCCTCGGCGCCGGCGTCGCGAACATCATCAACATCCTGAACCCGGAGATGGTGGTGATCGCCGGGGGCGTGACCCGTGCGGGCGACCACCTCTTCGTCCCGCTGCGCGCCGAGGTGCGCCGGCGCGCGTTCCGGAGCGCGGAGGCGGCGTGCCAGATCGTGTCCGGCCAGTTGCCGGGCACCGCGGGCGTGATCGGCGCGGCGGGGGTATTCAAGCGCGAGGTATACGGGAAGATCTGACGCGCGGTGGGGCACGGCCCGGGTCGGGGCCCCGGCCGCGTCCGCAGCGGCGCGCGAGGAGTGAGCACGGCAGAGTCATGCCTCGGCTGGGCGTGATCGGCACGATGGTGTGGGATCGGATCTACGCGCGCGACGGTCGCGCGGCGCCGGTCGAGGAGTGGGGGGGCATCTCGTACGCCCTCGCCGCGCTCGCCGCCGCACGGCCGGATGGCTGGACGGTCGTGCCGATCATCAAGATCGGACAGGATCTCGAGGAGCAGGCGTGGCGGTTCCTGCGCACGTTGCCGGGCTTCGACCTGGAGCACGGGATCCGGGTGGTGCCGGAACCCAACAACCGGGTCGAGCTGCGGTACCAGGACCGCGAGCGGCGCACCGAGCGGTTGTCGGGCGGCGTGCCGCCGTGGACCTTCAACGAGCTCGCGCCGCTCCTCGAGGGGCTGGACGCGTTATACATCAACTTCATCTCTGGCTTCGAGCTCGACCTCGAGACGGCGAGGCGCGTGCGGCTCGCCTTCCGCGGCCCGATCTACGCCGATCTGCACTCGTTGCTGCTCGCGGTGGACCCGGCGGGGTACCGCGTGCCGCAGCCGCTGGCCGCGTGGCGCGATTGGCTGCGTTGCTTCGACATCGCGCAGGTCAACGAGATGGAGCTGGAGTTGCTCGCGCACGCGTGGGGCGACCCGTGGCGCTTCGCGGCGGAAGTCGTCGGCGAAGACCTGCGTCTCCTGCTCGTCACGCTGGGCGATCGCGGCGCGGCGTATGTCGCCTCGCCTTCGTTCCGTCCGCAGCCGCTGAGCTGGTACGGGCCCGGCCTGGCGCCCCAGCGCCCGCTCGCCGCGCCGGGCGCCGTCCGCAGCGAGCGCGTGGCGCAGGTCGGCGGGGCCCGGGAGGGCGACCCCACGGGCTGCGGCGATGTCTGGGGCGCGACCTGCTTCCTGGGCCTGCTCGCAGGGCTGTCGCTCGAGGAGGCGATCGCCGCGGCGAACGCCGCTGCCGCGCGCAACGTCGAGCACCGCGGCGCCACGGGACTCCACCTCTTCCTGCAGGGACGGATCGCAACGTGAATCTGATCGAGGTACCACGGGAGCTGGATGAGCGCGGTTTCGACACGCTCGTCAACGCGCTGGTGGCCAGCGGCGGCGGTCGCGTGCTCGTGGACGCGAGACGGACGCGGTGGCTCGACCCCTATGGCATGCTGGGGCTACTCGCCGTCGGGAGCGTCGCGGGCCGCTCGGGCGAGCGACCGCTCCTCCAGCTCCCGGCTGCCGCCGAGGTGCAGAGCTACCTGGACCGCATGGGCTTCCTGGACCAGGCGGCGGAGATCTACGAGCTGCACGGGGCGCTGCGGCGGGGGCGGGGCGCACGCGGCCTGGAGAAGGGCTCGGAGGTCCTGCTCGAGATCACCCCGGTGCGCTCGCACGCGGATGTCCACCAGGTGGTGGACCGGGTGCACGAGCGAGCGACCGTCCTGCTCGCTGGACAGCTCGGCTATCCGCGTTCGGAGGCCATGCAGTTCAGCGTGATCCTGTCCGAGGTCTGCCAGAACATCATCGAGCACGCCGGCGCGGATGGTTGGGTCGCCGCACAGACGTACAGCAAGACGCGGCAGCTCGACCGCCGCGTGGTCCGCATTGCCGTCATGGACGTCGGGATGGGCTTCAAGGCCTCGCTGGCCAGCACCCACGCCACGCGGTACGGCGACCGGTGGAGCGATGCCACCGCGCTCGAGGCTGCGTTCATCCACGGGCTCACACGCTTCCACGACCCCGGCCGCGGTCAAGGGCTCCAGCAGATCCGCCGCAACGTCGGGCGCTGGGGCGGCAAGGTATCCATCCGCAGCGGCACGGCGCGCATCGCGGACGTCCCGGACTACGACGACGCGCCGCCGCTCGAGGAGAACCTGCCGCCGTTCCCCGGCGCCCAGATCTTCATCGAGCTGCCGGCGCGCGTGGCGCCGGCGGGAACCCCCGCGGCCGCCGGCTCGATCCAGCGGCGGGGAGGCGCGCGATGAACGGCTCCGAGCGCGTCGTCCCGCTGCGCTTCGACCTCTCCGAGCTGGTCCGTCGGTCCGTCGCGAGCCTCTATTCTCACCTCGTGACGCGCCCCACGGGCCGGGCCCTGCGCATCGGGATCGAGAGCCAGATCGCGGAGCTGGGCGCGATCTGCGTCTCCATCCTGGACTTCACGCAGGTGGTCGTGCTCGACTACAGTTGCGCGGACGAGACCGTTGCCAAGCTCCTGATGCGCTACCAGCAGCCCGATCGGCCGGCCGAGGCGTACTTCATTGCGCGCGGCGTCGCGGACCGGCACAGGGATGCGCTGGAAGCCGTGCTCGAGCGCCACGGGCTCGCGCTCGCGGCGGATGTGTGCGACGTGGGGCCCGTCCTGCTCGGGACCGCGTCGCCGGCGGAGCGGGAGGCGTGGGCGGTACTGGAAACGCTGGTCCGCGCGGATGCGGCGGGTGTGGCGGGAGCGCTCGGCGCATCGCCGCGCGAGGCCGGAGTCGTGTTGGACCGGCTGGTCGAACGCCGGCTCGCGGTGAAGCAGGAGTCGTCGGGAGTCTACTACGCGTTGAGCGGTCTGGTGGCGCCGGCGCCGTGACGGCTCGCGCCGCTCGCTCCGGCACGAGCGGCTCTCAGGCGGCCTCGCCGTCCAACGCACGCGCCAGCACACGGTTGGTGGCCTTGAGCACGGCGAGGGCGGCCGCAGCCTCGAGGCCGTCCTCCACCGGATGCGCACCGGCGAGCAGCAGCGGCTGGCGGCCGAACCGGGGCGAGGTGGCGAGGACGGCGACCAGAACGTAGTCGTGCTCGAGGGCGCGCACCACCGCGGCGCCGTCCAGCTCCCAACGGATCGAGCCGCGACAGGCGTTCGTCAACGCCCGGAGGACCGCGGTGGCGGCGGCGCGCATACGCCCCTGGGCGGAGTCCAGCTCCGAACCTTCGCCGCTGAACTGCTGCTCGTCCAACCCCAACCGGACCTGGACGCGCACCTTCCCGCTCGCGAGCGATGTCTGGAGCCCTTGGAACGTCAGCCGGGGCTCCGTCTCGGCCCCGGCCTGTGACGGCGTCGCCCCCGCTCGCCGTGTCTCCGGCACCTCGGCCGTCTTCGCCGCCCCGACATCCGCGAGCTGGGCGATGCTGATCACACGCTGATCCACCGGGACACCGAGCCGTTCCTCGAGCAGATCGCGGACGTCGCGCGCGAGGTGGCGGACGTCGGGCCCCGGCGCGACCAGCAGATGGACCTCACGCGGGTGGCCGTAGATGTCTTCCCGCACATGGGCGCCGAGAACGGAGGGCAGCTCGAGCAGGGCCGCTTCTGCCGCCTCTTTCGTCCGGATGTGTTTCATCGACGGGATCCAGGGTTGGCCGGGGATTCGCCTCAGGATGCGCGAGGCACGGCGCCGGCGTCAAGGGGAGGCGAGTTGCAGCGTCTCTCGGCGGCGAGTAGCTTAGCCCGGCACGGTGATTGCCCGGACGGTTCCCGGCACACTCAGACCGCCAGCTCCGTCACGACGAGGGCCATGTCGATATGAAAGGCGTGATCATGGCCGGTGGCTTCGGTACGCGCCTGAAGCCGCTGACCATCCACCGTCCCAAGCCGATGGTGCCGATCGCGAATCGGCCCATCATGGAGCACATCGTCAATCTGCTGAAACGGCACGGGATCACCGATCTCATCGCGCTGCTCTATTTCCAACCGGAGCACATCACCGAGTACTTCGGCGACGGCTCCGCCTTCGGCGTCCGCATGCGGTACGTCACGGCGGACGCGGACTACGGCACGGCGGGCGCGGTGCGTTACGCGAGCGACCTGCTCGAAGGCGACCGTGTGCTGGTGATCAGCGGCGATGTGCTGACGGATTTCGACCTCACCCGGCTGATCGAGGAGCACGAGGCCCGGGGGGCGGAGGCCACGATCACGTTGACTTCGATGGAGAACCCGCTCGCCTTCGGCATCGTGATCGTGGACAACGAGACCGGCCGGATCGAGCGCTTCCTCGAGAAGCCCACGTGGGGCGAGGTGTTCAGCGACACGATCAACACGGGAATCTACGTCCTGGAGCCGGAGGCGCTCGAGCGGGTGCCGCCGAGGACGAACATGGACTTCGCCCGCGACCTGTTCCCGCAGATGCTGCGGGAGGGGGCGGCGCTGTATGGCCACGTGGCGCAGGGCTACTGGCGGGACATCGGCAACCTCGACGAGTACCGCCGCGCGCACGAGGACGTGCTGGCGGGGCGCGTGCAGATCGCGCTGCCGGGCCAGCGGCGCGACCTCGAGACAGCGACGCTGTGGGGCGAATTCGGTGCGGCCGTCGCGCGGGATGTCCGCTTCAGCGGCACCGTGTTGCTCGGGCGCGGCGTGCGGGTGGGTCGCGGCGCCGTGCTCGAGAACGTGGTGGTTGGCGCCGGCGGCGAAATCGGGGAGGGGGTGGAGCTCCGCAACGTGGTCTTGTGGGAGGGCTGCCGGATCGGCCAAGGCGTGCAGATGACCGAGACGGTGTGCGGCGCCGGCGTGCGCGTGGGCGAGGGGGCGTTGATCCGTGAGAAGACGATCCTCTCGGATCGTGCGGAGGTCGGCGCGTTCGCCGTTGTCGGGCCGAACGTGAAGGTGTGGCCGGACAAGGTGGTGGACGAGCGGGCGACGCTCACCCACTCGCTCATCTGGGGCGAAGCGTGGGAGCGGACGCTGTTCCACGGCGCGCGCGTGAGTGGAATCCCGAACGCGGAGGTCACTCCGGAGATCGCGGCGCGCCTGGGCGGCGCGTACGGCGCGATGCTGGGGCAGGGGGCCTACGTCGTCGCCTCGCGCGACTCGGATGCCGCTTCGCGGATGATCAACCGCGCCATCATCACCGGCCTGATGTCGGTGGGCGTGAACGTCGAGGATCTGCGCGAAATGCCGATCCCCGTCGTTCGCCACGCCGTCAACTACGGCCGGGAGAACGGCGGCATCCACGTGCGCCGCTCGCCGTTCGACTCCAAGGTCGTGGACATCCTGTTCTTCGATGGCGACGGGCGGGACCTGCCGCCGGGCAAGACGCAGTCCATCGAGCGGCTCTTCGCGCGCGAGGACTTCCCACGCGCGGGTCCGGACGGGACGGGCGGCCTGAACTATCCGACCCGCGTGGTCGAGGGCTATCGGGAGCACTTCCTCTCCGAGGTGGATCGCGCGCTGATCGCGGACCGTCGCTTCACCCTCGTCGTGGACTACGCGTACGGCACCACGGTGCAGGTCTTCCCGGGGCTGCTGGGGTTGCTGCAGACCGAAACCGTGAGTCTGGACGCCTACGAGGCGCCGGGCCGTCTGTCCCGCAGCGAGGAGGAGTTCCGCGAGGCCTTGAACCGGCTCGGCGGGATCGTGCGCTCGATCAACGCCGAACTGGGCCTCTGGATCGACCCGGGCGGCGAGGTGATCCACCTCGTGGACGACACGGGACGGCCGCTTTCCCCGGAGCGCGCCCAGGTCGTGTTCGTCGGGCTCGCGCTGGAGTACCTCGGAGTCCGGCGGGTCGCGATCCCCGTCACCAGCCCGGTGGTCACGGCGAACATCATCCGCGAGGCAGGTGCCGAGCTGATCTGGACCAAGACCGAGCACCACGCGATGATGGCGTCTGCCGCGGAGGCGGACCTGGTGGCGGGAGTGCGCGGCGAGTTCATCTTCCCGGCATTCATCCCCGCCTACGATGGGATGTTCGCGGCGGTCAAGCTCCTGGAGGCGATGGCGCGCTCCGGCGTCCGCCTGGGCGAGGTCGCGGACCGCTACCCGCCGATCCACATGCGTACTGCGCGCATCGCGTGCCCGTGGGGTCGGAAGGGCGCGGTCATGCGGCGGCTGATCGAGGAGACCGAGGACGAGGAGCGGCAGCTCGTGGACGGCGTCAAGGTCTGGAAGAGCGATCGCGAGTGGGTGCTGATCATCCCGCACTCGGACAAGCCGTACTTCGTCATCACGGTCGAGAGCGAGTCGGAAGAGCGGGCGCAGGCGCTGCTCACCCGCTATGCGGAGCTGGTGGAGCGGTGGCGTGACGCGGCCTGAGGGCCGACTGCGCTCGCGGACACGGGTACGTGCTCATGGACGTGCGCGTACCCGTTCGCGTTCTGGCATCCGCACGTCCGGACGTCCTGGGTCTTCGACGCCCGTTCGGTCCGCATGAAGCGAATCCTGCTCGGCAGCGCCGCCGCGTTGGCCGCGGCGGTCCTCATTGTTGCCGGCCTCATCGGGTACGCCCTCACGGCACGGCCGGAGTACGAGGGCACCATCGTGCTGGAGGGGCTCGAGCGCCCGGTCGAGGTGTGGTACGACTCCCTTGCCGTGCCCCACGTGTGGGCGTCTTCGCTGGAGGACCTGGTCTTCGCGCAGGGGTTCCTGCACGCGCGTGAACGGCTCTGGCAGATGGAGCTGTTCCGGCGTGTCGTGGAGGGGCGGCTCGCGGAGATCCTCGGCCCGGAGCTGGAGGAGAGCGACCGCTTCCTGCGCGTGCTCGGCCTGTGGCGGGCGGCAGCGGCCGAGGAGCAGGCGCTGACGCCGCGGGAGCGGCGCCTGTTCGAACGCTACGCGGCCGGCGTGAACGCGTGGATCCGCGCGCGCCGGGGTGCGCTGCCTCCGGAGTTCCTCGTGCTGCGCTTCCGTCCGGAACCGTGGACGTCGCGGCACGTGGCGGCGATGATCAAGCTCATGTCCTACGACCTCTCCGCATACCAGGCGAGCGTGGCGGCGACGGCCGCGCTGCGGAGGTTGGGGGAGGAGAAGGCGCGGCTCCTCCGGTCGAGCTACCCGGCGTGGGCGCCGACGATCATCGAGGGGCCGGAGCCGCCGGAGCCGCCGGTCACGGCCGCCTGGCTGCTCGAGGCAGCGAGCGTCGCGCACGCCTCCAATGCATGAGTCATCGGCGGGCAGCGCACGCGGTCCGGCAAGCCGATCCTCGCCAACGACATGCACCTGTCGTTGCGGGCGCCGAGCCTGTGGTACCTCATGGCGCTTCACGCGGAGGAGCCGGCGCTGGATGTCGTCGGGATGACGCTCCCCGGCGCGCCGTTCATCATCGCAGGACACAACCGCGCCGTGGCTTGGGGCTACACCAACGCCATGGTGGACGACGCGGACTTCTTCATCGAACGTGTGGACCCCGCCGACAGCACACGCTACCTCACGCCCGACGGCAGCCTGCCGTTCCAGGTGCACCCAGAGACGCTGCGCGTGCGCGGGCGTGACAGCGTGACGGTCATGCACGTGCGCTGGACACGGCATGGCCCGGTGCTCACGCCGGTGGTGTCCGCACTGGGCGGCGAGCTGGTCGCGTTGCGCTGGGCGGGTCACGACCCGTCCCGCACCGCCCACGCGATCCTCGCCCTCAACCTCGCAACAGGGGCGGATGACGTGCTCCGGGCCGTCCAGGACTTCGACGACCCGCACCAGAACGTGGTGTTCGCGGACACGGCCGGCCGCTTCGGCTACGTCATGGGCGGGCGCGTGCCGTTGCGGGGCGTGGATCGGCGGCCGCCGCCCCTCACGCCCGTCCCGGGCTGGACGGGCGAGTGGGACTGGACCGGTGAGCTGCCGTTCGAGCTGCACCCGCGCGTGCTCGACCCGCCCCAGGGCTATGTGGTCACGGCGAACAACCGGCAGGTCGCCGGCGAGATCGGCGACCTGATCACATCGGACTGGCCCGCGGGTTTCCGGGCGTACAGGATCCGGGAGATGATCCTCCAGGGCGCGGACCTGGACGCCGACGCCGTGCACCGGATGCAGCTCGATGTGCGGGACGCGATGGCGGCGCGGTACCGGGACCGCGCCGTCGCCGCCGCGGAACGGGCCGGGCTACCCGGGCAGGCGCGCCTGCTCGCCGAATGGGACCTGGAGGCGCGAGAGGACTCCCGCGGCGCCGCACTCTTCCTGACGTGGTTCGAGCGTCTCCGGCGAGCGGCCGGCGCAGCGCTGTACGGCGGGGAGACCGCGTCGGCGATCCCGCGGGGGCTCGCCTACGAGATCCTCGAACAGCGGGCGCTCCCGTGGGTAGACGAACCGGATGCGCGCGCGGCGTACGACTCGCTGGCCGTGGCGGCGATGCTCGAAGCCGACTCGATGGTGGCCGGGCGCGCGTGGGGCGAGCTGCACCGGGTTCGCGCGACGCACGCTCTGGGGACGAGCGCCGCGCTGCAGCGGCTCCTTCGGCTGGACGTGGGCCAGGTTCCGCATCGCGGATCGCCCCACACGGTGAACGTCGCGCCGTACGAGGGGACCACCATCCCGTTCACCACCAGCTACGGCGCGAGTCAGCGCCACGTGGTGGACATGGCGGACGTGGACGGGAGCGGCGGGTTCATCCTCCCGACCGGCCAGTCCGGCATCCCGTTCAGCCGTCACTACCGGGACCAGTTCGAGCGGTGGCGGCACGGCGGCCTCTGGCTCATCCCACTGGACCGGGAGCGCGCCCGCGCGCGCCGTGTGGGTGTGTTGCGGCTCGAACCTTCTGCGGCGGATCGGAATTGACGCACGAACACGAGATCGCGGTGATCGGCGCCGGCCCGTGCGGGCTGGGCGTCGGCGTGGCGGCGAGCCAGGCGGGCGTCGGGTGTGTGCTCTTCGACCGGGGGTGCATCACCCACTCCATCGCCGGCTTCCCGACCGACATGACGTTCTTCAGCACGGCGGACAGGCTGGAGCTGGGCGGCGTGCCGTTCGTCTCGACCGCCCCGCGGCCGACGCGGCGCGAGGCGCTCGCGTACTACCGCGCCATCGTCCGTTACTTCCGGCTGGACGTCCGCCAGTACGAGGAGGTCATCGCCGTCGAGGGCAGGGCGGGCGCGTTCCGGCTGCGCACGCGGCGGTTGGGCGGAGGCGAAGCCGAGCACCGGGCGGCGTACGTCGTGTTCGCGACCGGCTACTTCGACTCGCCGAACCTGCTGGGCGTGCCGGGCGAGGACCTCCCGAAGGTCACCCACTACTACCGGGAAGCGCACCCCTACTACGACCAGGACTGCCTGGTCGTGGGCGGCGGCAACTCGGCGGTGGAGGCGGCGCTCGACCTGTACCGCACCGGCGCTCGGGTCACGCTCGTGCATTTCGCCAACGGCTTGGATCGCGGGGTCAAGCCGTGGATCGTGCCGGACATCACGAACCGGCTGCAGAACGGGGAGATCGCCGTCTACTGGCGCACCCGCGTCGCGGAGATCCGGGAGCGCAGCGTCGTGCTGGTGTCGGAGGAGACGGGCGAGCGGACAGAGATCCCCAACGATTGGGTGTTCGCCATGACGGGCTTCACGCCGGATACACGGCTGCTCCGTTCGCTGGGCGTGACCGTGGACGAGGAGACCGGCATCCCGGCGCACGACCCGGAGACCATGGAAACCGATGTGCCCGGCGTCTTCGTCGCCGGCGTCCTCGCCGCCGGCAAGGACGCAAACAAGATCTTCATCGAGAACGGGCGAGAACACGGGCCGCGGATCGTGGAGGCGGTGCGGCGGGCGAGGGCGAATTCGAGGTAGTTGCAAAGCGGGCGGGGGAGCTCGCGGCGGACGACGATCCGCGCCGCGAACGCCCCCGCCCGCAATCCAGACGACCGGGGAGGCGCGGCCGCCCCCGGCGCCTCACGCGCGCTGTGGGCTGTACGGGTCGAACACCAGGTGCCGACCCTTCTGCCGCCGGCAGAACATGAGGATCGTCGAGATCGGCTCACCCACGCCCGTGTTCCCGCTGGGCCCCACGCCGCTCGCGCCGAACGCCTCCCACTCGAGCGCGCTGTCCGTGCCGTCGTTCTCCTTCAGCATGCCGCCCAGCACCGCACGCGCCCGCTGGATCACCGCGTCGTCCTTCGTCCAGACCGAAACGATCAGGTCGTACGGGTTGACCAGCAGTGAGAAGCGCAGGAAGTCGTCGAAGTTCGACATGTGCATCGTGCACAGGATCGGCTGGAAGAACTCCGTCGTGGCGAGGCGGAACGTGCGCTCGCCCTTGCCGTCCCAGTCGCACGTGATCGTCGTCTCGGGCGTGATCGGGCCCAGGATGACCGGCCGCACGACCTCCGCGTTCCGCACGTAGTCGTCATCCACGCCCTGGCCCTCGAGGACCTTGCCGCCCTCACGGATGATCGGCACGCCCGCCTTCCGCGCCGCCTCCTGGATGTTCGTGGTCGTCTGCGCCTTGTGCACCATCAGGGGACCGATGACGCGCGTCTCCTCCGGCGCCGCCTTGCGCGGATCCTTCACCACCCAGCGGTCGAACTCCTCGTTCATCAGACGGGTGAGCGGCTCGATCACCTCCTGCGGCCCGACGATGCCGTGCAGCGTCGAGCACTTGTGGGACGAGAAGCCGAGCTTCGAGTAGGTCAGCCGCTCGGCGATGCGCCGCAACTCGGATTCGTCGAAGCCGCGGTCGACCCACGCCCAGTTCACGCCGCCGCCCTCGAACACCACCTTCCCGAGACCCCGGGCCTCCTGGATCTTCCGCGCCGTCTCGTCCGAGCCCGTCACGCTCACCACCTTCACCCGCGGATCCGAGGCCAGCGACGCGATGTCCTTGCCGAAGCCTTCGATCTTCTGGAACGCGCGCGGATCGGCGCCGGCGGCGATGAGCATGCGCGTGAGCGTGGTGTTCGTGATCGCCGCGAACGGGTGACCCTTGAAGATGAACGGCGAGCCCGAGAGGTAGCAGCCCACGATCTGGATGGCCGGGATGCCGTAGATGAAGTTCATCGGCGTGATGATGGCGCAGATCCCGGCGGGGAGGAAATCGTTCTTCCAGTAGGTGTGGCCGCTGATCAGCGAGGGCAGCAGCTCGCCCTGCATCGCCTTCTCGACGCTGCCCGCCAGGTGGTCCGACGCGCGCTTCGCCTCCCAGAAGTCCTTCTCCGCCTCGAGCCGGGTCTTGGGGATCTGGTGGCGGATCTCGGCGAGGCACTCCTCCATGAAGTATTCCAGGATGCGCGAGAAATTCTGGACCACCCACTTGCGGTAGGAGACGACCTCGTCGGCCCATTCGAGCGAGGCCCAGTAGTCCTCGGCGACGGCGAGCGCCGCGGCGACGTCGTGCTCGTCCGATGCGGGCAGCTCGCAGAGGGGGATGCGGCGGTCGAACTGCGCGTGCATGACCACGGAGCGCGCGGCCGGCCGCCACTCGCCGCCAATGAAGTTGCGGAGCGGGATCGGCTTGTCGTCCGGCGTCTCCGGCAGCCGCTCGTAGCAGAAGATGTACGGCCGCAGCGCCTCGATCTCTGCGTCGGAGAGGCGCGGCGTGAACAGGGACCACTGCTTGCGGCGCTCACGATACAGGCGCGCGACGGGGTCCGGGCCGGTCTGCCCGCGTGCGTTGAAGGCCGCGATCTCGCTGCGCAGCGTATCCAGGTCCAGCATGATCTCCTCCTCACCGGGGTTGGGCCGGACGTCCCGTCCGGCCGGCGACGCGGCAAACTTCTCCCGTCCGGAGGGGGTTCGCAAGGTTGCGGGCGGGCATCGCTGCGGCGACATGGCGTGCCGGCATCGCCGCGGCGCCGCGGCGCCGTCGTGGGGCGTGGCGCACGGGGGCTTGTCCTGCCCCTCGTCGCGGCCTATCGTGCGGCGGAGCCGCGAGGAGGGGCGGGCCGGGGCGGCGCAGGTGCCGCGAGGCCGCGAACCGGGAGGCGTGGTGGACAAGGCACGCATCAGTCAGGTCTACGGGTATTTGGTCTGTCTCATCGCCGTGGTGACGTTCCTCGTCTCGCTCAACTCGGCGGTGGGCGCGGCGCTGGACCTGTCCGACCCGCAGTACAGCGGGCGCTACTCCGCGGACCCACGCCTGGCCTCGTTCGAGGCCTACCGCCTGGAGCTGCAGCAGCGGCGCGGGTTGGCGCCCGTGGCGGGCGAGGCGCCGGCGCCCGAGCCCGGGGACACGGCGGCGCTGCGGGCCGCGTTCGAGGAGGCGCGGCAAGAGCACCTCCGGTCGGTCCGGTTCCAGGCGAGGCGGGAGCTCGTGACCAGCGGCCTGCTGGCGGTGGTGGCCGCGGGGCTCTTCGTGGTCCACTGGATCTGGCTGCGGCGGCTCGGTGCCCCGGCGTGAGGTGGGGATGCCGCCCGGGGGGCGAGCCCTGAACTCCTGATGCGGCGCGGGTTTCCCGCCCGGAACGCCGGCGGTTGACCGGGGGTAGAGGCCACGGGTAGATTGAACCGACACGGTCACGGCGGGCCGGGTGACCCCGAGGGGCGGCCCGGGGCCGCGACGTCGTGGCCTGTCTCTGGGAGCAGGGAACCGATGACGGCACGCGAGAAGATCGAAGAGGTCCTCGGCACGATCCGGCCGGCGCTGCACGCCGATGGCGGGGATGTCGAGCTCATCGACTACGATGAGGAAGACGGCATCGTCCATCTGCGGCTGATGGGCGCGTGCGGCTCCTGTCCGATCTCCCTGATGACGCTGAAGCGGGGGATCGAGCGTCGGATCATGATGGCGGTTCCGGACGTCAAGGCGGTGCACGCGCTCTGAGCGCGTGCACACCGGCCCCTCCGGACGGCCGGCGCCCGCGGGGTGCCGGCCGTCCGCACGAAAGGGAGGCGGAGATGGCGATTGATCGAGAGGCGCTGCTCGGCCGGGTGCGGGAGGCGCTGGCGAAGGTGAAGCACCCCGCGACGGGCGTGGATGTGTTGAGCGGCGGCCAGGTGACCGGGCTGGAGGTGGACGACGAGGGCAAGGTCCGGTTCCAGTTCGTGCTGAGGCCGGAGGACCCGGGCACGCTGGTGCGGGAGGCGCGTGCGGCGGTGGAGGCCGTGGAGGGGGTGGCGCGCGCCAAGATCGACGTCAAGCTGCCCGACGCGCTCCAGGCGCAGCGGCAGCAGGCCGCGCGGATGCACGGCGGCCGTCCGCTGCGGCCGCACTCGGTGCCCGCCCCTACACCGGACCCGAAGCTGGTGGCCGGGATCGAGCACGTGTTCGCGGTGAGCTCCGGCAAGGGCGGGGTGGGGAAGTCCACGGTGGCGGCGAACCTGGCGGTTGCGCTGGCGGCGCGCGGGCGCCGGGTGGGCCTGCTGGATGCGGACATTTACGGCCCGGACATCCCGCTCATGTTCGGCGAGCGGCGGCGGCCGGCGGTCACGGGTGAGCGCGGTCAGGAGAAGATCGTCCCGCTCGAGGCGCACGGCGTGCGCCTGATGAGTCTGGGGTTCCTCCTGGAGGACGACCAGCCGGCCATCATGCGGGGGCCGCTCATCGCGGGGATCCTGCGCCAGTTCCTGGAGCAGGTGGACTGGGGCGAGCTGGACTACCTGGTCGTGGACATGCCGCCCGGGACGGGAGACGCGCAGCTCTCGCTGGTCCAGACCATCGAGATCGCCGGAGCGGTGCTGGTGACGACGCCGCAGGACGTGGCGACGGGCGACGTGCGCCGCGCGGTCCGCATGTTCGAGCGGGTTCGCACGCCGGTGCTCGGCATCGTGGAGAACATGAGCGGCTTCGTCTGTCCGCACTGCGGCGGTCACGCGGACATCTTCGGCCGGGGTGGCGGGCGGCGGCTCGCGGAGGACATGCGCGTGCCGTTCCTCGGCGAGGTCCCGCTGGACGTCCAGGTCCGGGAGGCGGGGGACACTGGCCGGCCGACGGTGATCTCGGCGCCCGACTCCCCCGCGGGCCGCGCGTTCCGCGAGATCGCGGACCAGCTGGCCGCCACCCTCGAGGGGGCGCTCGCCGGGCGTCCATGACCCTCCCGACCCGCGCCGAGCTTGGCGCGATGCTCACGCACGTCGTCGTGCGGGAGTTCCCGGAGACACTCGAGGTCTTCCGCCGCTACGGCGTCTCGCTCGTCGAGCGGGGCGCCGTGCCCGTTTCCGCCGCGGTGCCGGGGGACGCCGGCCCGCTGCTGGACGCGCTTGCGGAGGCGATCCGCTGGCGCGACGCGGGCGGCTGAGCCGGGAGCTCGCCGAGCGCGCCGTCGCGTGGATGGAGCCCACGTCCCGGGACAACGGCTCCCGTTCCGGAAAACCGAAGGCCGTGACCCGGATCACCCTGCTGACCGACTTCGGCACCGCGGACGGTTACGTCGCCGCGATGAAGGGCGTGATCGCGGCGCGTGCGCCGGGTGTCGTGGTCGACGACGCGTCCCACGACGTCCCGCCCGGCGACGTGGCCGCCGCAGCGTGGACCCTCTCCCGTTACTGGAACCTCTACCCGCCGGGCACGGTGCACGTGGTCGTGGTGGACCCCGGCGTGGGGAGCGAGCGGCGTGCGCTGGCGGCCGAGGTAGATGGCCGGCTGTTCGTCGCGCCGGACAACGGGGTCCTCACGTGGGTGCTGGCGGAGGCGGGCGACGCGGCGGTGGTGGCCATCGAAGCCGCCAGGCTGTTCCGCACCCCCGTCTCCGCCACGTTCCACGGCCGGGATGTCTTCGCGCCGGTCGCGGCGGAGCTGGCGCGCCGGGCGGGCGCGGGGCCCTCACGGTTCCGCGAGGTGCTCGCGGATCTCGGGCCGGAGGTCGCGGATCCCGTCCGCCTCCCGTTGCCGCGGCCCCATCGTGGCCCGGACCACATCGCCGGTGAAGTGATCCACGTGGACCGGTTCGGCAACCTGATCACCAACGTGCCGGGCGAGTGGCTGGCGCCGGGCGCGCGGATCCGGGTCGCCGGCGGGTCGGCCGCGCCGCTCGTTCGGACGTACGCCGACGTCGCGCCGGGCGCCCTCGCGGCGCTCGTCGGGTCCGCGGGCATGCTCGAGGTCTCCGTCCGGGATGGGAGCGCGGCCGAGCGACTGGGGGTCGGCCGAGGGGCGAGCGTGCGGGTGGAACCGGGCGCGTGATGCGGGCCGCCGTACCCTCACCGGCGTTCACGTGACCACGCGCATGTCAATGGTCGGCGGGTGGCGGAGCGTGTTCTCCACGGTGCAGTGCTGCGCGACCCGGAGCGCCGCGCCTTCCCGGCCCGGCGGCAGGCCGGGCCAGCGCAGCGTCACGTCGTAGCGCCCCACGCGATAGGGGTCGTCCACGTACTCCCACTCGACCTCGATCGAGAGATCGGCCCAAGGCAGCCCCGCACGCTGCGCCCAGCCGATCACCACCGCCGCGGTGCAGGTGGCCAGCGAGGCCGCCAGCATGTGCAGGGGCGAAAAGCTCAGGCCGGGCTCGACCGATCGGATGTCGAGCCCGGCCCCGACGATCTGGAGGTGGAGTCGGCGTTCGCCTTCCAGGACCAGCCGCACGGCGCGTCAGTCGGTCTCCAGGAGCTTCCTCTCCATTTGCGCGAGCCGCTTCTCCTTGGGCGCCAGGAACCGCACGATCACGTAACCCAGCAGGACCACCGGAACGACCTTGAAGAGGACGAAGCCGGCCAGGCCCAGCACCGCGGAGAACACGGCGCCCACGATGGCGAGCACGACGCCCAGGACCACCAGGGCAACGAGGCCGATGAGGAAGAACGTGATCAACGATGCGAGCATGTGTGGGCCTCCACGGCTGAGATGCAAGAACCAGGCGCCGGAGACGTCCCGGCGCGCTGAAAAGACGCGGCGTCCGCCTCAGGACCGCGATGCCGTCACGGACGGCTCGATCCAGCGCACGTCGATGGAACCGAACGCTGCGTCGATCCGAACCGTGAGCCGGTGCGGCGCCGTGTCCCAGTCCAGAGAGTAGTACCCGGAGCCCCGCTTCACGAGCCCCTCCGAGTCGAACGGCGCGAGGAAGCCGTCCTTCACGACGTGCAGCCCGACGCCCTTGGGCACGATCAGGGTCAGCGAGCCGATCCCCATGTCGATGTCCGCCGTGGTGTTGCCGCGCCATTCGCCGGAGAAGTCGAGCACGACGTCGCCCAGCCCGCCGTCCACCACGAGCCGCTCGATGTTCGCGTTGCCGAGCCCTTCCGCACGCAGCGCCGCCGCCCCGACCTCGATCTCCAGCTCGGACAGCCGCTCGGGGTTCGGCCGCGAGAACCGGAGCGTCGTCTCACTCGCACCGGTCGAGATCTCGGCGCGCCGGACGCGCAGCCCGCCCAGCTCGATGTCCGCCTGCGCGGCGCCGAACTCCAGGTCGATCGAGAGCGGGGCGTCCGGGCCGAGGACGACGTCCAGCTCTCCCGCGCTCCTGCGGCCGCGCACCTTGAACCCTGACTTCGACTTCGACTGCAGGCCGAGGCGCAGCCGGCCGTCGGTGTACTCCGTCAGGGGTAGGAAGAGGTCCGCGTCGTAGCGAACCTTCGCCCGGTACAGGGAGCCGGCGGACCCCGGCCGGAGGAAGAGGCGGCCCGCGCCGAACTGGATGTCCACCCGGAGCTCCCGCTCACCCCGGAAGGCGCGGCTCGTCGTTACGGTGGTCCACTCCTGTGCCCGGAGTGCGGGCGGGGCCCCGAGCAGCAGCGCTGCGCACGCCAGGACGAGCGCTCGGCTAGACATCGATCTCCTCCTCGACGGGTGGCGGGGGCGCCGTGCCGTCCTCCAACGCCGATGGCGCCACCGGCCGAGTCCCCGCGCGCGAGACCAGCACGGCGCCGAGCCCGATGGCGGCCACGGCCACGGTCAACACAACGGCGAGGAACAGCAGGATCCCGCGGATGAAGCCCAGCCACGGGCCGGCCATTTCGAACACGAAGCTCGCGGCGAACAGGGCGAGCAGCAGGCCGACGCCGGTGAGCACGTAGTAGTACGAATTCGCCCGCCTGAACCAGTCGGTGCCCTCGAACCGGCGCTCCGCGAGCGACTCGCCCGCTGCGTGCGCCACGCCAAGATAGCCGAACACCAGGGCCGCGCCCGCAGCGGCGGGGAAGAGCGGCACCCACACGATGAGCGCGGGGATGCCGACGACGGAGATGGCGAGCGCGAGCGCACCTAGGATGAACGCCGGCACGAGCAAGAAGAGGGTGGCCAGGCCCACGAGGCCCGAGCGCAGCGTGGCGTGCCGCGCCGTGTCGGCCACGCCCTCGAGGTAGCGGCGCCCGAAGAAGACCGCCGCGAACCCGAGCGCGACCAGCACCACGTAGGTCACCAGCAGCGAGAACAGATTCGAGAGGCCGCTGCGAACCCAGTGGAAGAAGCCACGCTGCGTACGGGCCCGCTGGCGGTGCGCCATGTCCCGGGCCGCCTCCCGCTCGATCCGCTGCCGGTCGCGATCGGTCTCCGACGCGAGGCGGCTCTGCAGCTCCGCGATCGTCTGCTGCAGCTCCTCGATACGCGCCTCCAGGATCGAGACCGTGTCGCCGGACCCGCCCGACGCCTGCGCCAGCGCCCCCGTCGCGCCACCCCTGACCGCCTCCTCCAGCAGCCGGTCCAGCCGTGCGCCCGCCTCGCCCCCGGCCGGGGCCTCCCATTCCACCAGCAGCCGCTCGAGTTCCGCGCCGTCGGCCTCGATGGCACGGTTGAGCAGCTCTCGCCATGCGCGGTCCAGCGCATCGCCGCGGCTGTACGTGCCGATCTCCCGGCCGTTCAGGTGGATGCGCCCCTCACGGAGCACCACGGCGAGCGAGTCGCCGCGCGCCAGCTCCAGCACCAGGGTCGCTTCGTTGCGCGAGATCGAGATCTGGCTCGACACCACGCCGCTCTCCCGGCCCCGGGGCTGCGCCTGGGCGGGGCCAGCCGCCGCGACCGCGCCGCCGGCCAGCAGCGCCGCCAGGACCAGGCGCGCAGCGCGCCGCGACGTCGTGTCAAAAGAGGAAGGACGCATGGTGGACTTTCCGGTTCGAAGGCCGAAACAGGTGACGGTACAGCACCCAGACCGAGGCCAGGGTGAGGGCCGTGAACACGGCCGCCGCGGCGCCCAACTGCGCGGGCGCGGCGGCCAGGATCCGCTCGATCAACCTCGCGATCCACGCGGCGAGGGTGCTCTCCATGGCCGTGGTCGCCGCGTGACCTGCGAACGAGAGCAGGAGATCCGCGGCACGCTCGCGGAGGAACGCCATCACGGTCATCAGCGTCTCGGCGTTCAGCCCTGGCCGGGTCAGGATCCAGGCGATCAAGGCGGTGGCGGCCGCCGCGGGCAGCGTGAGGCAGGCGGTGAGCAGGGCCCACCCGGCCGTCGTCCGCGGCGCGAGCCGCGCCAGCAGCGCAGCGATGCGGGCCGTCCACGGCCGCTCGATCCTGACCCGCGCGAGCACCCGGTCCGCGAAGCCCGGCGAGGGCGCCAGGCGGGGCAGCGATGCGAGGACGGCGAACACCGTCCGCCACTCCTCGACTTCGGCCTGACAGCGCACGCACGCTGCCACGTGCGCTTCAATGGCGCTACGCTCTGCTTCCGGTAGGTCGCCCTCGACCAGCGCCTCCAGGCGTTCCGGCGAGGGGTGCAGTGGTGGCTCGCTCACGCGGTCACTCCATGACCAGCCGCGTTACCGATCGGGGACGGCGCCGGCCGCGGCTGTGCAGCCCGGCGCCGCGCGCCCCGAACCTCCGTACGTCCGGGGCGACGCTGCGGTTTCACACCCTCAAGTGCGCCAGCCGTTGGCGCAACTCGTTGCGCGCTCGGTGGATGTACGTCTTCACCGTACCCAGGGGGATACCCATGATCTCCGCGATCTCCTCGTACGCGTGCCCTTCCACGTGCCACAGGAGGATCGCCGTCCGGTACTCGGGCCGGAGTGCGGCGATCGCCGCCTCGATGTGCCGCCCCAGCTCCCGACTGGCCGTGTAGGCCTCGGGGTCCTCATCCGTGGCCACGGCGGTCAGCGCGCTCGCCTGCGCCTCGGACGGATCCCGCGCGTGCGGCGACCCCTCCAGCGACAGGGTTTCCGGCTCCTTCTTGCGGAGCCGGTCCAGCGCCGTGTTGTGCGCGATCTTGAAGATCCACGAGCTGAACTTGTACGACGGGTCGTAGCGGTCGAGGGCGTTCAGGACCTTGATGAAGGTCTCCTGCGCGAGGTCCTCGGCCTGCTCTCGGTCGCGGACCAGCCGATAAATGAGGGAGAACACCGGCCGCTCGTAACGTCCGATCAGCTCGCGATACGCCGCTTCACGGCCCTCGCGGGCGCGGGCGACGACCTCCTGGTCGGTGAGATTCCTGTAGTCCACGTCTCCGGGCGGCGCGACCACGTGTTGTGCTCCGCCCCTTACGCCCCGGTGGGCGGCCGGGTTTCATTCGGGGGCGGGGCGGCTTGATGGGCGGGTCGCCCGCAGGTAGCTTGGGCGCTTCCAGTTTACCACACGGGAGTGCGTTGCGCGATGTCGACCGGCCAGATGCCCGCCTCGGCGCCGACGCGGGAGCGGGCCGCAGCGGTCCGGGGCATGTTCGGGGCGATCGCGCCCCGGTACGACCTGCTGAACCACCTGCTCAGCCTCAACGTCGACCGGCTCTGGCGACGCCGCACCGTAGCGCGGCTCCTCGCCGGCCGGCCGCCGGGTGGGGTCTACCTGGATGCCTGCGCCGGCACCCTGGACCTCTCCCTCGCGCTGGCCCGCCGGCGCGGGTTCGCCGGCCGCATCATCGCCGCGGACTTCTCGCTGCCGATGCTCGAGCGAGGAGCGGCCAAGCTCCGCGGCGAGCCGGTGCGACCCGTGTGCGGCGACGCGCTCCGGCTGCCGTTCCCGGACGGCGTGTTCGACGGTGCGATGATCGCGTTCGGGGTTCGGAACCTCGCCGACATGGACGCCGGGCTGCGGGAGTTCGCCCGGGTGCTCCGGCCCGGCGGTCGCCTGGCCGTCCTCGAGTTCACGACGCCCTCCTGGCAGCCGTTCCGGGCGATCTACCTCGCCTATTTCCGTCACATCCTGCCGTGGATCGGGCGGGTGGTCTCCCGCCACGGCAGCGCGTACAGCTACCTGCCCGCGTCGGTCCTCGAGTTTCCCGCGCCGACGGAGTTGGCCGCGCGGATCGAGCGGGCCGGCTTCACGGCCGTGCGCTGGGAGACCTGGACCGGCGGGATCGTGGCCCTCCACCTCGCGGAGCGGTCGGCGTAGCGGGTCGAGAGGCAGCGGGGACGAGGGTGGAGGCGGGCGCGCGGTCGGCCTGCGGCCGGTCACGCGCGCTCCTCTGAGGAGCCGCCTGTCCAGGCGTTGCGCTCACCGTGTCCGGATGGCCTCCGAGGCCGCGTGCTCACCGCACGCCTCGGGCCCACCCCGTGAGGGCCGTCTCGGGAGGCACGCTCATCGCCCGAGGACCGTCTCCAGCGCTCGGCGCGCCGCCCGGTAGCCGCACATGCCGTGGACCCCGCCGCCGGGCGGCGTCGAGGCGGAGCAGAGGAAGACGCCGGGGAGCGGCGTGTCGTAGGGGTGGAGGGACGGGACGGGGCGGAAGACGAGCTGGTCCAGGGTCATGGCGCCGGCGGCGAGGTCGCCGCCGACCAGATTGGGGTTGTGCCGCTCGAAGTCGGCGGGCGCGAGCCGGTGGCGGGCGACGATGAGGTCCCGGAACCCCGGGGCGAAGCGCTCGACCTGCGCTTCGATGCGCTCGGTGGCGTCTTCGGTCGAGCCGTTGGGGACGTGGCAGTAGGCCCAGGCGGTGTGGAGCCCGGCCGGCGCGCGGGTCGGATCGAAGACGCTGGGCTGCGCGAGGATGAGGAACGGCCGGTCCGCGATGCGCCCTTCCCACGGCGCGGCCTCGGCGGCGGCGACGTCGTCCAGCGTCCCTCCGATGTGGAGTGTTCCTGCCCGGCGCGCCTCCTCCGCCAGCCAGGGGATGGGCCCGCGCAGCGTCCAGTCCAGCTTGAAGGCGCCGGGGCCGTAGCGGAAGCGTGCGAGGCGGCGGCGGTAGCGCTCCGGGAGCCGGTCGCCGGCCAGGGCGAGGAACTGGCGGGGCGTGACGTCGCACAGGACGGCGCGGACGGACGGCAGCTCGTCCAGCGAGCGGACGTACACGCCGGTGCGGATCTCGCCGCCGAGGGACCGGAGCAGCGAGACGAGGGCGCTGGCGAGGGCGCGGGAGCCGCCGCGGGCGAACGGCCAGCCGCAGGCGTGGGCGCTGCCGGCGAGCAGGAGCGCGAACGCCGCGGAGCCGGGTCGGTCCAGCGGGAGGATCGAGTGGCTCCCCGCGCCCGCGAACAGGGCGCGCGCCTCGGCGGTGCGGAACCGGCGCCGGGCCAGGGCGGCGGCCGAGCAGAGCGCCGGGATGCCGAACCGGGCGAGGCGGAGTGGGTGGGAAGGGAGGTGCAGGACCGGCCCGAGCACTTCGCGGGAGAGCGGCTCCCACCCCTGGACGATCGGGGCGAGCAGGCGGCGGTACGCACGGCCGTCGGCGCCCAACCGCTCCGCGGTCTCGTCCAGCGACCGGTACGCCACCGCGATCCGCTCGGCCTCCAGCGGGTGCGCGAACGGGATCTCCGGGTGGACCCATTCCAGCCCGTGCTCCTCGAGCGGTAGGCTGCGGAAGAACGGCGAGCCGACGGCGAACGGGTGGACGCTGGCGCAGACGTCATGCACACACCCGGGCAGCGTCAGCTCCTCACTCCGCAGCCCGCCCCCCGGCGTTCCCGCGCCTTCCAGCACGAGGACGGACCGGCCGGCCAGCGCGAGGGTGATGGCCGCGGCGAGGCCGTTGGGCCCGGAACCGATCACGACCGCGTCGTAGCGCACGCCCGGCAAGGATACGGTGAGGCGGTTCCCGGCCCGCTGCCGGCGGGTTTGGTGCGTGGCGTCGCCGGGCGCCGCATCGCCGCTGGCCTCAACGGCCGGCGAGCCGGCGGTAGAAGGCGCCCACGGCCAGGCCGTAGGTCATGGCGACCGAGGCGGCCACGGCGGTCATCCGCCGCGTCCGGGCGTGCGGCGGGCGCTCCACGCCCAGACGCACGGCCGCGCCCCAGCGAGGGAACGTGATCCCGTAGATGAGCAGGCCCAGGGCTGCCCCGGCGAGCAGCGGGTGGAGCCGCAGCCGCCGCTGGACGGCGCCGTAGGTCGCCCCCCACAACGCCCCGTAGCAGAGGTGGAAGACCGTCCCCAGCGCCCATTTCACGGGCGCCGATGCCCGCCCGGATACGCGCTGGAACGCGCGGTCCACGAGGCGAGGCGCGAAGTCCGGGGTCTCGCCCCTGGGAAGGAAGAGCCATTGCTCGGTCTTGCCGACGACGACCTGGACCACGCTGGCCAAGAGCCCTGCTGCGGCGCCCGCGGCGACGCTGCTGCCGATCCCCCGACCGCTCGCCCCATCGGGGCTCGGCCGCGGCACGTCCGGCAAGCCCACAGCCTGTCCACTCCCGCCCGTCATCCGTCCCAGCCTCCTCATCCGCGGGCGGCCCTCCGTCCACCCGCCCCGGCGGACGGTGGTGCACGGCCCGGGCCAGCGGGTGTCAGCCCGGCGGAGCGGCCGCAGCCGCCGCCCGCTCGGGTGAGCCCGACCCGGCCTCCCGCCAGTAGCCGGCGGCCACGCCGCCGACCACCAGGAAGAGGCCCAGCCAGCCACTGACGGTGAGGTACTGCTGGAAGAGCACCAGGGCGAGCAGCGCGCCGACCACGGGCTCGATGCTCGCCGCCACCGCCGTCGGCGCCGCGTCGATCCGCCGCACGGCCGCGAAGTAGCAGAAGTTGGCGCCCAGCACCGCGCCCAGGCCGAGACTCGCGATGTAGATCCAACCGGGCAGCGTCCCGGGCGGAACGGGGGGCTCGCCGACCAGCGGCAGGACCACCCCCAGGATGGCCGTCCCCCCGGCGATCTCGTAGAAGAGCACCCGTACGGCGCCGTAGCGGGGCACCGCCCAGCGGGCGAGCAGCGTGCTCCCCGCGAAGCCGGCCGCCGAGAGGAGCCCGCCCACGATCCCCGCCGCGCGGCTCGCGCCCCCGGCCGCCTCGGCTTCCCCCGCCGTGACCTGGCCCGAGACCGTGAGCGCAACCCCGACCAGCACGACGACGGCCAGCGCCAGCCGCGTCAGCGTCAGGCGCTCGCCGAGCAGCGGCCACGCCAGCACGGCCACCATGATCGGCGCCGTGTAGAGCAGCGTCGCCGCGCCGGCCACCCCGACGCCCTGGATCGCGAACTGGTACGCCACCTCGAACAGCGCGACCAGGGCGCCGCCCAGCAGGCCGACCAGCACGAGCCCCTGCCGGTCGATGCGGAACAGACCCGGCGCGAACAGCCCGTAGACGAGGAAGCCCGCCGTCGCCAGCAGAATGCGCCAGAACCCGACCGCCGTCAGCTCGGCGCCTTCGCTGTAGAGCGCCGTGCTGAGCGGCCCGGTCGTACCCCACAGCGTGCCGGCGCCCAGCGCGAACAGGAAGCCGGCCAGGATCCGGAGCCGGCCGGACGCCGGGGAGGTGGAGATCGTCGTCGCCATCAGACCTCGGACCCGAGGGAGGTTCGTGACGGCGGCAAAGGATAGGCGGCGCCCGCGTCACGGGCAACCGCGTCCGGGGCGACGGCGGGATTGCGGGCCGGCCGCCGGGGCGGCATCTTCGCCCCGTCCCTCCACGCTCCGCGGACGCCCCGGAACCGGACGGCCGCCATGATGAACGACCTCCTTCGCCAGTGGGACGGAGAGTGCGTGGTCGTGCGGTACGACCACCCGACCGGCACCTGGATCTTCATCGCGATCCACGACCGCACCCTCGGCACGGCCATGGGCGGCTGCCGCATGCGGGTCTATCCCACACCCGAGGACGGCCTCCAGGACGCCCTCCGGCTCGCCCGGGCGATGACCTACAAGTGGGCCGCCATCGATTTCCCGTTCGGCGGCGGCAAGTCCGTGCTCGCGGTGCCCCGGCGGCTGGAAGGCCCGGAGCGCGAGGGCCTGCTCGTGCGCTTCGGACAGATGATCGAGGGCCTGGGCGGCGCCTACTACGCCGGCGTGGACCTGGGCACCACGCCCGAGGACATGAACGTCATCGGCCGCGCCACGTCCCGGGTCTTCGGCCGCACCCTGGACCACGGCGGCGTCGGCGACCCGGGGCCCTGGACCGCCCTGGGCGTCTACGCCGGCATCCGCGTCGCCGTCCGCGACGTCCTCGGCCGCCAGGACCTGGACGGGGTCACCATCCTCGTGCAGGGCGTGGGCGGCGTGGGCCTGCCCCTCGCCCAGCGGCTCTACGACGGCGGCGCGCGTGTGCTCGTCGCGGACACGGACGAGGATCGTGCCCGTCGCGTCGCCGAGGAGGTCGAGGGCGAGGTCGTCGCGCCCGACGACGTCTACGACACGGAGTGCGACGTCTACGCGCCGTGCGCCGTCGGAGCGACGCTCAACGCGCGCACGATCCCGCGGCTCCGCTGCCGCATCGTGGCCGGCTCGGCCAACAACCAGCTCGAGACCGACGAAGACGCGGAGCGGCTCCGCGAACGCGGGATCGTCTACGTGCCGGACTTCGTGATCAACGCGGGCGGCGCCATCGCCCACGGCGCCCTCGAGATGCTCCGGTGGAGCCGCGAGCAGGTGGAGCGCCGCGTCCTCATGATCGGCGACGCGGTCCGGGAGATCCTGGAGGTCGCCGAGCGGCAGGGCGTCTCCCCGCTGGCCGAGGCCAAGCGGCGCGCGGAGCGGGTGATCGCGGCCGTCCGGAAGGAGCGGGAGGAGCTCGCGGCCGCGGAGAGCTGAGCCGTGCCGCGCCGCGTTGTTGAACGCGCCTCCGGCGCGTACATTCCCGCCCCATGGCTGCCAAGAACCTGAGCGAGTTCCTTCACGACCTGGAACGGCACGGCGAGCTGGTGCGCGTCCGCGAGCCCGTCGCCGTGCGGCTCGAGATGACCGAAATCGCGGACCGTGTCATGAAGAGCCCGGGCGGCGGCAAGGCGCTGCTCTTCGAGAAGCCGGTGCTGGACGACGGCTCCATCAGCGACATCCCCGTCGCCATCAACCTCTTCGGTTCCTGGAAGCGCATGGCGATGGCGCTCGGCGTCGACGACGTTTCCGAGCACGCCGACCGCATCGCGGAGCTGCTGCAACCGGAGATCCCCGAGGGCTTCTGGGCGAAGGTGCAGCTGCTGCCCCGCTTCGCCGGGCTCGCCAAGGTCCCGCCGCGCCCCTACCGCGGAGACCCGCCCTGCCAGGAGATCGTGCTCCAGGGCGACGACGTGGACCTCCGGCGGCTCCCCATCCTGACCTGCTGGCCGCGGGACGCCGGCCCGTTCATCACCTTGCCCATGGTGATCACGCGCGACCCGGAGACGGGCGTGCAGAACGTGGGCTGCTACCGCATGCAGGTCACGGGCCCGCGGACCACCATGATGCACTGGCAGCGGCACAAGGGCGGAGCGGCGCACTTCCGCAAGTACCGGGAGCGCGGCGAGCGCATGCCGGTCGTGGTGGCGCTGGGCGCGGACCCGGCCACGATGTACACGCCCACGGCCCCGTTGCCGCCGGGCATCGACGAGTACCTGCTGAGCGGGTTCCTGCGGCGCGAGCCGCTCCTCACCGCCACGGCCAAGACCTCGGACCTGCGGATCCCCGCAGAAGCGGAGATCGTGCTCGAGGGCTACGTGGATCCGTCGGAGCCGTTCGGCCTCGAAGGCCCGTTCGGTGACCACACGGGCTTCTACACGCCCCCGGACTACTTCCCGGTCTTCCACGTCACGACCATCACGATGCGCAGGGGGGCCATCTACCCGGCCACCATCGTGGGCCGCCCGCCCATGGAGGACTACTACATGGGCGGCGCCACGGAGCGGATCTTCCTGCCGCTGCTGCGCCTGACGATGCCCGAGATCGTGGACTACCACATGCCCCCGGAGGGCATCTTCCACAACCTCGTCTTCGTCAGCATCCGCAAGGAGTATCCGGGGCACGCGTTCAAGGTGATGAACGGTCTCTGGGGCCAGGGGCTCATGAGCCTCGCCAAGGTGATCGTCGTCGTGGACCACTTCATCGACGTGCGCAACCCGCAGGAAGCGTGGTGGTACGCGCTGAACAACATCGATCCCGAGCGGGACGTGCGCTTCACCTTCGGCCCCGCGGACGACCTGGACCACGCTTCGCGCGGCCCCGGGTTCGGGTCCAAGATGGGCATTGACGGCACGCGCAAGTGGCCGGAAGAGGGCTTCACCCGCCCGTGGCCGGACCTGATCGAGATGGACGAGGCGGTGAAGAAGAAGGTGGACGAGCTGTGGCCCAGGTTGGGGATCGAGCGGTGAAGGGGGCTCCGGCGCCTGGCCGGGAGGGCCAGACCTTCGCCGGCGACTCGTGGTTCGCGAAGTACGCGAGCTTCGTCAAGCTGCCGCACACGCTGTTCGCGCTCCCGTTCGCGGGCGTGGGCGCGGTGCTGGCGACGTACGAGCACCCGGGCGGGCTGAGTCTGCGCGCCGCGCTGTGGATCGTCATCGCGTTCACCGCCGCGCGCTTCACCGCAATGGGCTTCAACCGCATCGTGGACCGGGAGCACGATGCCCTGAACCCGCGCACGCGGCTGCGGGAGCTCCCCAGCGGCCGCATGACCCTGCGCGAGGCGTGGGTCGCGGTGATCGCGGCCGCCGTCCTGTTCATCTTCGCCGCGTGGCAGCTCAATCCGTTGTGCGGCATGCTCGCGCCGGTGGCGCTCGCGTGGGTGTGCTTCTACTCGTGGACCAAGCGGTTCACCGTGGCGGCGCACCTCGTGCTCGGGCTCTCGCTCGGCATCGCGCCCGCCGGCGCGTACCTGGCGGTGGCGGGCGCGTGGCCGGCGCCGTGGTACGGCTTGCCGCTGCTCGCCGCCGCGGTGATGTGCTGGGTCGCGGGGTTCGACATCATCTACGCGCTCCAGGACGAGGAATTCGACCGGGCGCACGGGCTGCACTCGATCCCGGCGCGGCTCGGCACGCAAGGCGCCCTGCGCGTGGCCCGGCTGCTCCACCTGGCCGCCGTCGGGTTGTTCTTCCTGCCCTGGGCGCTCCGCACCTTCCCGGTGGGCTGGGCGTACCTCGGCGGCGTGGGCGTGATGGCGGTGCTGCTGCACTTCGCGCACGCGTCGCTGCGCGGCGTGGATGCCGCCGCGCTGGACCCGAGGCGCATCGACCGCGCGTTCTTCCACACCAACGTCGGCGTCTCCACGAGCTTCTTCGTGCTGACACTCGTGGACCGGCTGGTGAGCACGGTGTCATGAGGGCGACGGTCGGACAAGGAGGTGCCGGGGCAGGGCGCGACGGCGCCGAGCGGTCCCACGGCCCGCCCGTCACCCTCGCCATCACCGGCGCGTCCGGCGCGGTCTACGCCGTACGCGCCCTCGAGGTGATGAACCGCGTCGGCGTGCCGGTGCGGCTGATCATCTCCTCGACCGGCTGGCGGCTGCTGCGCGAGGAGGCCGACATCGCGGGAGAGGCGGACCTCCGCGCGCGGACGGGCGACTGGTCCCGCGTCGTGCTGTACGATGACGACGACCGCGGCGCCACGCCGGCCTCCGGCTCCGCGCCGTCCCGCGGCATGCTCATCTGCCCGTGCTCCATGGGCACCCTCGCCAGCGTCGCCCAGGGCACCACACGCTCGCTGATCGAGCGCGCGGCGGACGTCACGCTCAAGGAGCGGCGCCCGCTCGTCCTCGTGCCGCGCGAGACGCCCTACTCGATCATCCACCTCGAGAACATGCTGCGCCTCGCCCGCGCCGGCGCGCTGATCCTGCCCGCGTCGCCGGGCTTCTATCACCGTCCGACCACCATCGGCGACCTGGTGGACTTCGTCGTCGCGCGGGCACTCTCCCACGTGGGCGTGGAACACGACATCGGACCCCGCTGGCAGAGCGGCGAACCGGCGGTGGACGCGTGAAGGTCGGACTCATCAGCGACACCCACGGCCGGTTGCGGCCCGAGGTCTTCGATCGCTTCGGGGACGTCCAGCACATTCTGCACGCCGGCGACGTCGGCACGCTGGACGTCCTGATCGAACTGGAGGCGATCGCTCCCGTGACCGCGGTCTGGGGCAACACCGACGGCTTCGAGCTGCGCTCGCGTCTGCCGGAGACCGCCGAGGTCGAGTTGCAGGGCCGCCGCATCCTTGTGGTCCACGGGCATCAGCTCGGCTCGCCCACGGCGCTCGGGCTCGTCGCCGAGTACCCGGGCTTCGACGTGATCGTCTACGGTCACACGCACCGGGCGAGAGTGGAGCGCGTGGAGGGTGTCCTGGTGGCGAATCCGGGTGCCGCGGGCCCTTCCCGCTTCGGCCTCGGGCCGAGCGTGGCGGTTCTCACGCTGTCGACGGCCGGGGCCGAGGTCTCCGTGCTCCCGTTGTGAACCGAGCGCCGAGGCACGCTTCTTCCAAGGTGTCCCCGCCGCTTGCGACAGATTGCATGGTGACACCCGACCCGTTCTCTCCCCGGGGGCGTCCCATGGATGAGACCATTCTCGGCTCGCTCTACTCGTTCACCACCTTCGCGCTGCTGGCGCTGCTGCTGGTCGCGCTGCTGCTCGCGCGCCTCATCACCCCCGTCGAGCGGTTGCTCATCACCGGCGCGGCGCTCGTGCTCGCGGGCGCGTTCTTCCTGTTCAAGCCGACGCAGGAGCCGGCGTTCACGCTCGTGGCCATGGTCACGGTGGCGGCGGGGCTGTGGCTCGGCAGCCGCGCGGTGCGGGGGTGGAGTCGCCGCTCGTTCTCGATCGCGGGCCCGTTCGCGCTCGTCTTCCTGCTGCCGCCGGCGTTCCTCGGCGCGGTGCTGATGATCGGGTTGGCGGCCGTGGTGGTGGACAGCCCGATGCGGCTGGTGATGCGGGTGGTGGTGGGGTAGGGGCGGTCCGCGCCACTACGCCAGCCGTCTCGACGCCAGCAGCTCCTCCACCGGCACCGTCCGCTCGCGCTCCTCGGGGTGCAGGCGGAACCAGCGCGCCACCAGCAGGATCTCGGGGACCTGGCTCGCCGAGACGCTGAGGCCGGGCGGCTCGGGCGCCGAGTAGACCTCGGCGGCCCGGGCCGCCAGCGCCTCCCGTTCCGCCTCCGTGCGCGGTTGAGGGAGCTCGGCACGCACGCTGCCCCTGCGGATCAGGTAGACGCGGTCGTCGCCCCCGTATCCGGGCACAGGGTAGGCGAAGGAGAGCGAATCAATGGCGCCGCGGAGCGCCACGAGTTCGTCCCGCACCTGCTCCAGACGCGCGGCGCGGTCGCGCAGCTCTGCGGCATACTCGAACTGGAGCCGCTCGGCAGCGATCCGCATGCGCTCGCGCAGGATGGCGAGCGGCTTGTCCGCGTCGCCCTCCAGGAAACGACGCGCCATGGTCACCCGCGCCTGGTACGCGGCGCGGGTGCAACGTCCGACGCACGGGGCCAGACACCGCCGGATCTCGCCGCGCAGGCAGCGCGGCGACTCGTCCACTGCGAAGAGCTCCATCTGGTCCGCGAAGCGCATCGGGACCGAGGACGGGCAGTCCCGCAACTCGAGCAGGTCGGACAGCTCGCGCAGCGCGTCGCGCAGACGCTGCCGGCCGCGGAACGGGCCGAAGTAGACGCCGCGCTCGTCCGTGACCTGCCCCACGAGCGTGAGCTTCGGCGCCGGCCCGGGCGTGATGCGCACGAAGGCGTACGCGGTGTCCCGCTTGTACTGGACGTTGTAGAGCGGCCGCCAGCGCCGGATCTGTTCGAGCTCGCGCAGCACCGCGGCGAACTCGCTGGGCGTGTAGTCCCATTCGACGTGGTGCGCGTGGGCGAGGATCTCGGCGGCCTTCTCGCCGCGCGGCGCGCGGAAGTAGGAGAGCAGTCGCGTGCGCACACGCACCGACTTGCCCACATACAACACCTCGCCCGAGGGCCCGAGCATGCGGTAGACGCCGGGCCGGTTCTCGGCGTTCGCCCGCACGTGCTGCCGCAGCTCTTCCAAGCGCGCCCTGCTGATCCTGCTCGTCATGGGGTGAAGCCCGGGGACGGGGCGACGACGTCTGCATCCCCGTCGTCGCCGTACTGCTACTCGCGCTCGTCCTCGCGGCCGCGCTCCCTCATGTCTGGCACCGCGGGCAGTAGAACGCGGAACGCCCGCCGATCGCGACCCGCTTGATGGGCGTGCCGCACACGGGGCAGGGCTCGCCCTCACGGTCGTAGACGCGGAGTCGCGGCCCGAACCCGCCCGGCTCGCCCGCGCTGTCCCGGTAGTCGCTCACGGTGGTGCCACGCGCGGCGATCGCCTCGGTCAGCACGTCGCGCAGCGCATCGCGCAGCGCCGCAGTCTCCCGGCGGGTCAGCGTGCCCGCACGGCGCGTGGGGCGGATGCCGGCGCGGAACAGCGCTTCGTTCGCGTAGATGTTGCCCACGCCCGCCAGCTTGGTCTGGTCCAGCAGCCAGTTGCGGATGGCGACCCGCGACCCGCGGGTGAGCGCGTACAGCCGCTCCGCGGTCAACTCATCCGAGAGCGGCTCGATGCCGAGACGCTCCTGCGCCTCCTCCCACTCCGCGGCGGACAGCAGTGCCATGCGGCCGAAGCGGCGGATGTCGTCGTAGAGGATGGCGTGGCCGTCGTCGAGAAAGAGACGCGCGGCGACGTGACGCAGCTCGGCCGCCCGCGGCGCGCCGCTGAAGACGAGCCGGCCGGTCATGCCGAGGTTCACCACCAGGACGCGGCCGTCATCGAAGCGGAGCACCACGTTCTTCCCGCGGCGACCCACGTCGCGGATCGCGTGGCCGCGCAGCCCGGCACCCAGCCGTCGGGCGGTGAGTCCGGGCGCCAGGACGTCCGGCTTCGCGACCTCGACACGCGTCACCGTCTTGCCGACGACGCGCCCGCGCAGGTCCCGGGCGATCGTCTCGGCTTCCGGCAGCTCAGGCACTGCGCTCCAGCTCCCGCCAGCCGATGTCGCGGCGGTAGTGCTTGCCCTCGAACTCGATGGCCGCGGCCGCCGCCCGGCTGCGCTCGGCGGCCTCCGCCAGCGTGCGTCCGATGCCGGTCACCGCGAGCACGCGCCCGCCCCACGTCACCAGCCGCCCGTCCTCGCGCCGCGTGCCGGCGTGGAAGACGATGGTGCCCTCCGCCCCATCCACCCACGCCGGGATGCGGATCTCCTTGCCCTTCTCGTATGCGCCCGGGTAGCCGGCGGCGGCGAGCACCGTGGTGAGCGCCGCGCCCGGCCGCCAGGTGAGCGTCGCGCCGGCGATGGTCTCGCCTCGCGCGATCGCGAGCATCGGCTCCAGCAGCGACGATTCGAGCAACGGCAGCACGGCCTGGGTCTCCGGATCGCCGAAGCGCGCGTTGAACTCGATGACCTTGGGCCCTTCCGCCGTGATCATCAGCCCTGCATACAGCAGACCCCGGAAGGGGTGCCCCTCCTCGCGCAGCGCGGCGAGGATGGGAGTGAAGATCTCGTCGCGGATGCGCTGCACCGTGGCCCCATCCACGATCGAGGCGGGCGCGTACGCGCCCATGCCGCCGGTGTTCGGCCCGGTGTCGCCTTCGCCCACGCGCTTGTGGTCCTGCGCGGGGAGCAGCAGCAGCGCGTTCTCGCCATCCGTGAGCGCGAACACCGAGGCCTCCTCGCCGTCCATCTTCTCCTCGACGACGACTTCACGCCCCGCCTCGCCGAACACGGCGTCCGCGAGCATCGCGCGGACGGCGGCGAGGGCGGAGTCCACGTCGTCGCACACCACGGCGCCCTTGCCCGCGGCGAGGCCCGAGGCCTTGACGACGATGGGGGCGCCGCGTTCGCGGATGTACGCCTCCGCCGCGGCCAGGTCCGTGAACGTGGCGTACCCGGCGGTGGGCACTCCTGCCCGCTGCATGAGCCGCTTGGCGTAGGCCTTCGACGCCTCGATCTGCGTGGCGGCGCGACTGGGGCCGAAGACGGCCAGGCCGCGGCGGGTGAACGCGTCCGCGAGGCCGGCGGCGAGCGGCGCCTCCGGGCCGACCACCGTCAGGTCGACGGCGTTCTGCTCGGCCCACCCGGCGAGGGCCTGGGTGTCCCTGGGGTCGATGGGGATGGCGGTGGCGAGGGCGTCCGTGCCCCCGTTGCCGTGGGTGATGAAGAACCGGGCGTCCGGAGCGTCCTGGCGCAGCTTCCAGAGGAGCGCGTGCTCGCGGCCGCCGTTGCCGACGATGAGGATCTTCATGAGCCCTGGGTTGTCTGGGTTCGGTGTGCGTTCGGGTGGGAAGAAGCTAGGCGCGGGAAGCCGGGAGGGGAAGGGCCGGGCGCACCCGGGCTCGCCGGCCGCGGCCCCGGCGGGCGGGAAGGAACCGTCGGGGGCGGGTTGCGGGGCCGGACGCCGGTCCGCGGCGGCCGGAGGCGGGGCCGACACCCGAGGAAAGCGGCCGCGCGGCTTCCGGTCCACGATCGCCGCGCGGCCGGGGTGCGATCACACCTTCTTGAACCCCTCCAGCACCGCTTCCCGGACACGGCGGGCCGCGTCGCTGAACTGCTCGAAGAGCGAGCCGGCCTCCTCCGCGTAGGCGCGGGCGGCGGCGGCCAGGTCCTCCCGCCAGGGCGGCGGCTCGTCGGTCCTCCGCCGGTATTCGCCGCGCAGCACGCGGTCGTACTCTCCCTGCTCGACCCAGTCGCGGAGCTCCGCGGCGCGGAGCACGTGGAACGGGTGGGTGGCGGCCATCAGGTTGAGCACCCTGAAGACCGCGTCCACGACGTCGCCGCCCTCGCGGTACTCGTCCGCCTGGGCCAGGAACTCGCCCAGGTCGGTCTCCTCCTTGGTGCCGCCGCCCGCCAGCTTCATCATGGTCCGCATCGCCGCCTCGGGGTCCTGGGCCGCGAGCACGCCGGCGCGGTCCGCGGAGAGCTCCGCCTTGCGACCCCACTCCAGGAGCGCCACGAGCACGGCGCGCGCGGCGATCCCGATCGCAGGGAAGCCGAGCATCGCGAGCTGGATCAGGATCACGGTCATCGTGCGGTAGAGCACGTGGCCGGACAGGACGTGGCCGAGCTCGTGGCCCAGCAGGAAACGCAGCTCGTCCTCGTCGAGCAGACGGAGCGAGCCCGAGTTGAGGATGATGAACGGCCGGTCCATCCCGTAGGCGCCGGCGTTGACGATGGGCGTCTGCGACACGTAGAGCGGGTAGCGCTCCGGCGCGTCGAGCGTTTCGAGGACGTCGCCGTACAGCCGGTGGACGGCGGGGAACTGCCGCTCGCTGACGCGCACGGCGTTCGCCTGGAAGGCGAGCCGGATCGGCCGCTCGCCGAACAGGCCGAACACCTTGCGCAGGACCTCGTCGAAGGCGGGGACCCTGCGCAGCGCCTGGAGCGCTGCCCGGTCCGCGGGGTGCTCCCACGTGGAAGGGTCGATGTCCCGCAGCAAGCGGCGGACGCGCGGGGTTTCCGTGGTGTCTGCCATGGCGATTCTCCCGGTCGGCAGGTTCCGGTGGGCCCCGCCGTGCGCGGGCCCCGCCTCCATCGGGTGACGCCCTCAGTACGTCGGGCGCGGCGGCGTGTTTCAACCCGTCGGCCGGCTCACAACCCGGCCAGGGCCTGCTCCAGGTCCGCGATCAGGTCCTCCGGATCCTCGATGCCGACGGACAGCCGGACCAGGCCGTCGGTCACGCCCATCGCCTTGCGCCGCTCGGCGGGGATCGATGCGTGCGTCATCGTGGCGGGGTGGCCGATCAGGCTCTCCACACCGCCGAGACTCTCGGCCAGCGCGAAGATGCGCGTGCGCTCCACCACCCGTCGCGCGCGCTCGAGGGAACCCAGCTCGATGCTGACCATGCCGGTGAAGCCCCGCATCTGCCGGCGCGCCAGCTCGTGCTGCGGGTGGGACGGCAAGCCGGGGTAGTAGACCCGCTCCACCGCCGGGTGCTGTTCCAGGTACTCCGCCACCCGTTGCCCGTTGCGGTTGTGGGCCTCCATGCGCAGGTGCAGCGTCTTGGTCCCGCGCAGCACGAGCCACGAGTCCCACGGCCCCGGAACGCCGCCCGTCGCCTTCTGCATGAACCGCAGCTCCGCGGCGATGGCGTCATCGTTGGTGACGGCGATGCCGCCGATCACATCCGAGTGGCCGTTCAGGTACTTGGTGCTCGAGTGCACCACGACATCTGCGCCCAGCTCCAGCGGCCGCTGGTTGTACGGCGACGCGAACGTGTTGTCCACGACGAGGATGACGCCCGCCTCGTGGGCGATGGCGGCGATGGCCGCGATGTCCGCGACACGCATCATCGGGTTCGTCGGCGTCTCGATGTACACCATGCGCGTCTCCGGCCGCAGCGCGTCACGGACCTGTTGCGGGTCGGCGGTGTCCACGAAGGTGAACTGGATGCCGAGCCGCGCCAGCACCTGCGTGAACATGCGGTGGGTCCCACCGTACAGGTTCTCCTCGCTCACCACGTGGTCGCCGGCGGAGAGGCGCTTGAGGATCGCCTCGATCGCGGCCAGCCCGCTGGCGAACGCGATACCGTGGCGGGCGCCTTCCAGCGCCGCGATGTTCGCTTCCATCGCCTCGCGCGTCGGGTTCTGGACGCGCGCGTACTCGTAACCCCGCCGCGGCTCGCCGAGGGCGTCCTGGACGTACGTCGAGGTCTGGTAGACGGGCGGCATGATCGCGCCCGTCGTGGGATCCGGTTCCTGTCCCGCATGCACCGCGAGCGTGCCGAAGCCGGGCTTGCGTTCCGCCATGGTCGCTCCACTCTCCGTGATGTCTCGTCCGGGGCGAAACTAGCCACGCTCGATGGGGGCGGCAACGGCGCGCCCTTGCCGCGCGGCGCGAGGTCCGGCATCGTGCCGCCTGCCGTGGACCCGGCACGATGCCGGGGCGGGTCCTGGAGGAGGAGAACGTGAACGCAGTGCTGCTCGCTCACGATCGCGTCATCGCGCCGGGCGCGAGCCCGGAGCGCTGGATCCTGTTCCTGCACGGGGTGTTCGGCGCCGGCCGCAACTGGCGCTCGATCGCGCGTCGCTTGGTCCACGCGCGCCCGGAGTGGGGGGCCGTGCTCGTGGATCTACGGCTGCACGGCGGCTCGCAGGCGTTCGCACCGCCGCACACGCTGGATGCGGCCGCGGCGGATGTGCGCGCGCTCGTGGATGCGCTGGGCATCCCCGTCCGCGCCGTCCTCGGCCACTCCTTCGGCGGCAAGGTCGCGCTCCTCTACACGCGTGACTACGGCGCCGACCTCGCGCAGACCTGGCTCATCGACTCCACACCCGCGCCGGGCGTTCCCGGCGGCAGCGCGTGGCGGATGCTGGAGGCGCTGCGCCGCGTCCCGGCCAGCTTCCCGACGCGGGACGCGGCGGTGCGGGCGATCGAGGCGGAGGGCTTCGAGGCCGGCGTCGCGCAGTGGGTGACGTCCAACCTCGTGGCCACGGACGGCGAGTACCGCTGGCGGCTCGATCTCGACGGCATCGAGGCGCTGCTCCGCGACTTCTTCCGTACGGACCTGTGGGGCGTGCTGGAGGATCCGCCCGGCGCCGTGCACGTCCACGTGGTGAAGGCCATGGACTCGAGCCTCCTGGCCGAGGACACGTGCGCGCGTATCGAGCAGATCGGCCTCCGCACGGGACGCGTGCACCTTCACCGGCTCGCGGGCGGCCACTGGCTGAACGCGGACAACCCCGATGGCGTGACGCGGCTCTTGGCGGACTCCCTGTAGCCGCGCGGCAGCCGCGTCGCGCTCGCGATGCGGCTCCCGGGCGGCAGGGCTCGTCGCACCTGCGGGTTGACATCCAGGCCCGCTCCTCTAAGTTGAGACGAGAAGGCGGCCGCGCGAGGCGTTCGACGGGCAGGCCGCTTTTTTCGTTCCCACGACCACACCCGACCCATGGCGTTCGAGATCCCTCCCGGCTTGATGGTGAGTGTGTCCGGCATCCGCGGCCGCGTCGGCGTGGAGCTGACACCCGAGGTCGTCTCGCGCTTCGCCGCCGCCTTCGGCGCCTACCTGCGGGAGGAGAGCGGGCGACCGCGGCCGCTCGTCGTCATCGCGCGCGATGCCCGCACCTCCGGCCCCATGTTCGCCGCCGCGGCGACCGCCGCGCTCCAGGCGGTGGGCTGCGACGTCGTGGACCTCGGCCTCGTGCCCACGCCGACGGCGCTGTTCTCGATCCGGCACCACGGCGCCGACGGCGGCATCGTCGTCACGGCGAGCCACAACCCCGTCGAGTGGAACGCGCTCAAGCTGTGCTCGCGCGCGGGAATGTTCCTCGACGCCGAGGAAGGACCGCGGATGCGGGCATTCGTCAACGACCGGCCGTTGCCCTGGTGCTCGTGGGATGGTGTGGGCGGTCGCACGTGTGACGACGGCGCCGTCCAGCGTCACATCGACGCCATCCTCCGCATCCCCTACCTGGACGTCCCGGCGCTGCGGCATCGCCGCTTCCGCGTCGCGCTGGACTGCATCCGGGGCGCGGGCGCCGTGCTGCTCCCCCGACTCCTCGAGGCCCTCGGCTGCGAGGTGGTGGGAATCAACCTCGAGCCGGACGGCCGATTCCACCGGCCGCCCGAGCCGGTGGCGGAGAACCTCGGCGAGCTCGAGCGGCTCGTGCGGGAGAGCGGCGCGGACCTCGGCCTCGCCACCGACCCGGACGGCGACCGGCTCGCCCTGGTCAGCGAGCGCGGCCGCGCCATCGGCGAGGACTTCACCCTCGCCCTCGCCGCGAAGCTCGTCCTGCGCCACCGGCCCGGCCCGGTGGTCACGAACCTCTCCACCAGCCGCGTGGTCGAGGACGTCGCCGCCCGCGCCGGCGTCCCGTTCCACCGCGCGCCGGTGGGGGAGATCAACGTCGCCCGGCGCATGCAGGCGGAGGGCGCGGTGATCGGTGGAGAAGGGAACGGCGGTGTCATCCTGCCGGACGTGCACCTGACTCGGGATGCCGCGGTCGCGGCGGCGCTGGTGCTCCAGCTCCTGCTGGAGACGGGCGTGGCGCTCGAGGGACACGTGGGGCAGGAGCGTCCCTACGTGATCGTGAAGGAGAAGCTGCCGCGGGACGCGGGGCCGCTGGAGGAGACGTACCGGATCCTCGCGGAAGAGCTCGCTGCGCCCCAGGTCGACCGACAGGACGGCCTGTGGCTGGCCTGGCCGGCAGAGGGCCGCTGGCTGCACCTCCGGCCCTCCGGCACGGAGCCGATCCTGCGGATCATCGCCGAAGCGCCGGGGGAAGCGGAAGCGCGTGCGCTGGTGGACCGGGCGCGCGCCGCACTGGCTCGGGGCGCCGGCCGGGCGGGCCCGGCACCGGCCGAGGCGGCGGGGGCGGGAGGGTAAGCATCTCGCAACGCGCAGCCCCCGTTCTCCGCAGCCGGGGGCGAGGGCGGGCGCCGGTCGCCTCGGCCGGTTAGCCCGTCGTTGATCCGGCCGGCCCGGAGGCGGCGGCGGTCCATGGGAGCCGGGCGGCGGCGGCGGACCAGCGCGCTCCGGAGCATCCACCCCCCTACCGGCACGGCCGGCCCCACCCGTAGGCACAGCCCCCGACGCCGCGGCACGATAGGTGCCATGCCGGATTCTGGCGCGGGGCGCCCGGGGCACCACCCGGGTCTGCCCCCTCCCCACTGGACCACCCACCGGAATCGCGGAGCGTGCCAATGTGCGGAATCGTCGGATACGTCGGGCACCGGCCGGCTGCCCCCCTGCTCATCGAGGGGCTCCACCGTCTGGAATACCGGGGGTACGACTCGGCTGGCCTCGCAGTCCTGGTGGACGGCCGCCTGGAGACGCGCAAGGCGGCCGGCAAGATCGCCGAGCTCGAGAAGCTGCTGAGGAACGGCGGCCAGCCGGTCGGCACTTGCGGGATCGCACACACGCGGTGGGCGACCCACGGCGCACCGACGACACAGAACGCACATCCCCACGTGGACTGCCACGGCCATTTCGCCGTGGTGCACAACGGCATCATCGAGAACGCCGGCACGCTGCGGCAGAAGCTGGAAGCCCTGGGCCACACCCTGCGCACCGAGACGGACACCGAGGTCATCGCCCACATGCTCGAGGAGGCGTACGCCGGGTCACTGGAGGACGCGGTCCGCGCAGCGCTGCGCCAGGTCCAGGGGACCTACGGGATCGCCATCGTCTCGACCCACGAGCCGGACAAGATCGTCGTGGCGCGGCGCGGCAGCCCGCTGCTGCTCGGGATCGGCGAGAACGGGGAGAACTTCGTCGCGAGTGATGCGGCGGCGGTGGTCCAGCACACGCGCCGGGTGATCTACCTGGACGACGGCGAGATGGCGGTATTGACGCGTAACGGCTACCGCACCGCCTCGCTCCAGGGCGGCGCCGTCACGAAAGAGGTGATCCACGTCGACTGGGACCTGGCGGCGATCGAGAAGGGCGGACACCCGCACTTCATGCTCAAGGAGATCTTCGAGCAGCCGGAGACGCTGCGCAACGCCATGCGCGGCCGGCTGCTCGAAGAGGAGGGGATGGTCCGCTTCGGCGGGTTGAACCTCACGCCGGACGAGCTGAAAGCGGTGAAGAACATCACGCTGATCGGGTGTGGCACGTCGTGGCATGCAGGCCTGATCGGCGAATACCTGCTGGAGGAGATCGCGCGCATCCCGGTCGAGGTCGAGTACGCCTCCGAGTTCCGGTACCGGAACCCGGTCATCGGGCCGGATTCGCTGGCGATCGTGATCAGTCAATCCGGTGAGACGGCGGACACGCTCGCGGCGCTCAGGGAGGCGCGGCAGCGCGGCGCGACCGTGCTGGGGATCGTGAACGTGGTGGGCTCGACCATCGCCCGTGAGGCGGATGGGGGCATCTATCTGCATGCGGGTCCGGAGATCGGCGTCGCCTCGACCAAGGCGTTCACCAGCCAGGTCGCGGTCCTGGTGATGTTCACCGTGCTGATGGCGCGGCTGCGCGGGACGCTCTCGCTGATCGAGGCGCGGGAGATCATCGCGGCGTTGCGGAAGCTCCCCGAGCAGGTCGAGCGACTGCTCGGCTTGAACGACCCGATCCGGGAGCTCGCGGCGCTGTACAAGGACAGCACGAACTTCCTGTACCTCGGCCGCGGCTACAACTTCCCGGCCGCGCTGGAGGGGGCGCTCAAGCTCAAGGAGATCAGCTACATCCACGCGGAGGGCTACCCGGCCGCGGAGATGAAGCACGGCCCCATCGCGCTGATCGACGAGAACATGCCCGTCGTCGTCATCGCGCCGAACGACGCGGTCTACAGCAAGATCGTGTCGAACGTGGAGGAGGTGAAGGCGCGCGGCGGGCGGATCATCGCCGTGGTGACGGAAGGGAACGACGAGCTGCGCAACAAGGTCGACCACCTCATCACCATCCCGGAGACGATCGACCCGTTGACCCCCATCCTCGCGACGGTTCCGCTCCAGCTCCTGGCGTACCATATTGCGGTCATGCGCGGCTGCAACGTGGATCAGCCGAGGAACCTGGCCAAGTCTGTGACCGTGGAGTGAGCCGATGCGGGTCGTGCTGCAGCGCGTGAGCCGCGCTGAGGTCCGGATCGGCGGCAGGACGGCCGGCCGGATCGGGCGCGGCTTCTTGCTGCTGGTGGGCTTGCGCGCGGACGATACGGAAGAGAAACTCCGCTGGATGGCCGAGAAGGTGGTCGGCCTGAGGTTGTTCCCGGATGCGGAAGGGAAGATGAACCTGGGGCTGGAGGAGGTGGGCGGTGGGCTGCTCGTGGTCAGCCAGTTCACGCTGTACGGCGATGCCCGGAAGGGCCGTCGGCCGAGCTTCATCGAGGCGGCGCCGCCGGACGTCGCCGTTCCCCTCTACGAGCGGTTCGTCCAGCTCCTCCGGGAGCGCGCCCCCGGTCCGGTCGAGACCGGGGAGTTCGGCGCCATGATGGAAGTGGAACTGGTGAACGACGGACCTGTGACGCTGATCCTCGAACGGTGAGCACGCAGGCGACGGGATTGCCCGAGGAGCAGACGATGGAGGCGGCCGAGCACGACGCGCCCGCGCGCGTGCCGCCGCTGGTCCTGGCGTCGGGCTCGCCGAGGCGGGCCCAGCTCCTCGCCATGCTCGGGCTTACGTTCGAAGTCATCGAGCCGAACATCGACGAGACCTGGCGCGAGGGCGAGCCGCCGGCGCTGCACGTCGAGCGCTTGGCGCGGGAAAAGGCGCAGCGGGTGGCGGCGCTCCGCCCGGACGCGCTGGTCATCGCGTGTGATACGATCGTCGTGGTGGATGGGGAGCTGCTGGGCAAGCCGCGGGACGCGGCGGAAGCGGTCGAGATGCTCATGCGGCTCCGCGGCAGGGAGCACCGGGTCGAGACCGGGATCGCGATCGCCGCGCCGGGCAACCGCATGGAGAGCTCGGTGGAGGGTGCGGTCGTGCGCTTCCGGCACTTCGACCGGGTCACCGCGGAAGAGTACGTGGCGACGGGCGAGCCGCTGGACAAGGCGGGCGCCTACGCCATCCAAGGACTCGGTGCCGCCCTCGTGGACCTGATCGAGGGAGATTTCTTCGCCGTGATGGGGCTCCCGGTCTCACGGATGATCTCCCTTCTCCGCGCCCTCGGCTGGCGCTACAACTTCCGCGGCCTCGAGCCACTGGAGACGTGAGTCACCCCGAAGCCGTCCGCTGGTCCGAGGACGGCCGCGCCGTGGACATCCTGGACCAGACGCGGCTGCCGGACGCCGAGGTGCGGCTACGGATCGCATCGGCGGAAGAGGCCGCGGAGGCGATCCGCACCCTGCGGGTGCGCGGGGCGCCGGCCATCGGTGTGGCCGCCGCCCTCGCCCTCGCCGTCGAGATGGAACGCTGGACGGATCTGCCCGGGTCGGAGTTCCGTGCGCGGCTGGAGCAGGCCCGCCGCCTCCTCGCCTCGACCCGGCCCACCGCCGTGAACCTCTTCTGGGCGCTGGAGCGCATGGCACGCCGCGCCGCGGAGTTGCCCGGCGCGCCGAACGATGCGGTCGTGCGGGCGCTGCGCGCAGAGGCCAGCGCGATCCTGGAAGAGGATCGCGCCATGTGCCGCCGCATCGGCGAGCACGGCCTCGCGCTGCTGCCGGACGGGCCCATCGGCGTGCTCACCCATTGCAACGCCGGCGCGCTGGCGACCTCCGGCATGGGCACCGCACTCGCGCCCATCTACCTCGCACACGCGGCCGGCCGGAGCGTCCATGTTTACGTGGACGAGACCCGTCCGCTGCTCCAGGGCGCCCGCATCACGGCCTGGGAATTGCTCCGCGCCGGCGTGCCCTCGACCCTGGTGGTGGACTCGGTCGCCGCATTCCTGATGCAGCAGGGCAGGGTGCGGCTCGTGATCGTGGGTGCGGACCGCATCGCGGCGAACGGCGACGTCGCCAACAAGATCGGCACGTACGCGCTGGCCGTCCTCGCGCGCCACCACGGCATCCCGTTCTACGTCGCGGCGCCGGCCAGCACAGTGGATCTCGCCACGCCCACGGGACGGGACATCCCGATCGAGGAACGGGACCCGGACGAGGTGCGCCGCGGCTTCGGCCGGCTCACCGCTCCCGGAGCGATGCCGGTCTACGCGCCCGCGTTCGATGTCACGCCGGCCGAGCTGGTGACCGCGATCATCACGGACCGGGGCGTCCTCCGGCCTCCGTATGCCGAGTCGATCCGCCGTGCGCTCGCCGGGGCGGATGCGGCCCCGCACCCCGAGCCGGGGCACGTGCTGCAGGAGAGGTGAGCCGTGTCTGCCGTGCTGGCCATCGACCAGGGGACGACCGGGACGACGTGCCTGGTGTTGAGCCGTGAAGGCGCCGTCCTCGGCCGCGCCTACTCCGAGTTCACCCAGCATTACCCGCGGCCCGGCTGGGTGGAGCACGACGCAGAGGAGATCTGGGCCGTCACGCTCCGCGCCGCCCGCGAAGCCATCGCCGCGGCGGGGGTCACGCCCGTCGCCATCGGCATCACCAACCAGCGCGAGACCGTCGTGGTGTGGGACCGCGCGACGGGGGAGCCGCTCACACGGGCCATCGTGTGGCAGGACCGGCGCACGGCGCCGCTGTGCCGGGAGCTGCGCGAAGCCGGACACGAGCCGTGGGTGCGTGAGCGCACCGGCCTGGTGCTCGACCCGTACTTCTCGGCCACCAAGCTGACCTGGTTGTTCGAACACCGCCCCGAGCTTAGACGCCGCGCGGAGGCGGGCGACCTCGCGGCGGGCACCGTCGATACGTGGCTGGTCTGGAAGCTCACGGGCGGCCGGGTGCACGCCACGGACCCGACCAACGCGTCCCGCACGCTGCTCTACGGCATCGGGCGGCTGGACTGGGACGACGACCTCCTGTCCTTGTTCGGCGTGCCGCGCGCCGTGCTCCCGGAGGTCCGGCCCTCGAGCGGCAGTTTCGGCGAGACCGACCCCGCGTTCTTCGGCGCCCCGATCCCGATCACCGGTGTGGCCGGCGACCAGCAGGCGGCGCTGTTCGGCCAGGGTTGCTGGGCGCCCGGGCTGGCGAAGAACACGTACGGCACAGGCGCGTTCCTGCTGCTCCACACCGGGACCGAGCGCATCGCCTCGACGCGGGGGCTGTTGACGACGGTGGCGTGCGGCCCCCGCGGCGAGCCCGCGTACGCCCTGGAAGGCGCCATCTTCGTCGCAGGCGCCGCCGTGCAATGGCTGCGGGATGCCCTCGGGATCATCGAGAACGCGGCGGAGACGGAGGCCCTCGCGCGCTCCATCGCCTCCAACGACGGCGTCTACTTCGTTCCCGCGTTCGTGGGCCTGGGCGCGCCGCACTGGAACGCCGAGGCGCGCGGCACCATCATCGGACTCACCCGCGGCGCCGGCCGCGCGCATCTCGCCCGCGCCGCCCTCGAAGCGATGGCCTACTCGACGTACGACGTGCTGGACGCGATGGTCGCCGACTCGGGTGTGGATGCGCGCGAGCTGGCCGTGGACGGCGGCGCGGCGCAGAACGACTGGCTGATGCAGTTCCAGGCGGACGTCCTGGGGATTCCCGTCCTGCGCGCGCACACCGTGGAGGCCACCGCCCTCGGTGCCGCAGGCCTCGCCGGCCTGGCCGCGGGCGTCTGGCCGGATGCGGAGACGTTCCTCGCCTCACGCGGCGAGCTGGCGCGCTTCGCTCCCGCCATGTCCGCCGAAGCCCGGGCCGCGCTGCTCGCGGGCTGGCGGCGGGCGTTGCAGGCGACCCGCGCCGCGACGGAGGTCGCCCATGGCGGCTGAAGCCGTCGCCCGGCCGCTGCGCATCGCCGTGTGCGGTGGTGGCGCCGCGTCGGCGAACGCCGCGCAGCTCGCCGCGGCGGAAGAGACCGGCCGCGCCATCGCCGCCGCCGGCGCCGTGCTCGTCTGCGGCGGGCTGGGCGGCGTGATGGAGGCCGCGGCGCGCGGAGCGGCGAGCGTGGGCGGCCTGACGCTGGGCATCCTTCCCGGCGACTCGGCGGCCGAGGCGAACCCATGGATCTCGCTGCCGCTCCCCACGGCCATGGGTGAGGGGCGGAACGTGCTGGTCGTGCGCGCGGCAGAGGCGGTGATCGCGATCGGCGGCGAGTGGGGCACGCTCTCCGAAGTCGCGCTCGCACGCAAGATCGGCATCCCCGTCGTCCTGCTCGAGCCGGCTCTGACCGCCGCGCTCCCACTGCCCTGCGCCGCTTCGCCGGCGGAGGCCGTCGCCGCGGCGCTGGAAGCCGCGCGCCGGAGCCGCGGCGGCGGCGCTGTCGCGACCCCACGTCCGGCACCCGGGCCATGATCCAGCTCGCCGCTGCTGCCGCCCTCTCCTGGCTCGCGCTCGCCGGCCCAGGTCCCGTCCCGCCGGCGCAGGCCGGTGTGGCCGACACGGCCGGGCCGCTGCCGGCCGCGCTGCCGGCCGATCGCGCTCCCGGCGCCCGGTCCGCCGGCCTACGGCTCCAGGCGGAGGACCGCTGGTTCGCCCAGGACAAGCTGCTCCACTTCACCGCCTCCTTCGGCGGCTTCAACCTCGCCTACGGCGCGTTGCGGACCGCGCAGCTCGGGCGGGAACCGGCGATGATCGGTGCGGCCGCCATCGCGGGCGTGGCCGGGGTGTGGAAGGAGTGGCGCGACCGCCGCCGCGGCGGCCCGTTCAGCGCCCGGGACCTGGCGTGGGACGTGATCGGGATCGCCGCCGGGGTCGCCGTCGCCGCCAACACACGCTGAGCGTCGTTCGACGATGTCCCTGCCTCCACCGCTCGTCATCCCTGCGGCTCGGTTGCACGATCTCGCGGACGGCGCCTCCCTCGAGTGGCTCGAGGTGGATGGCCGCGGCGGCTTCGCATCGGGCACGGCGGTCGGCGCGAACACGCGCCGCTACCACGGCGTGCTGGTCGTTGCCCGGCGCCCGCCGGCCGACCGGGTCGTGTTGCTGTCGCGGCTCGAGGAGGTCGTCATCACCGCCGCAGGCGAACGCTACGAACTCGCGACCAACTACTATCCCGGCGTGGTGCATCCCACGGGGCACCGGTGGCTCGCGTCGTTCCGACTCGACCCGTGGCCCGTCTGGCAGTACCGGCTGGGCTCGCTCACGCTGACGAAGTCTCTGTTCGCCGCGCGGGACGCGGGCGCCGTCGTCGTCACGTACTGCGTGAGCGGAGGCGAAGCGCTCCTCGAGCTGCGGCCGCTGGTGGCCGGACGCGGCTACCACGCGCTGGTGCAGGCGAACGAGCACGTGGCGCAGGCTGCGGAGGTGGAACCCGGCCGCATCACTTACCGGCCGTACCCGCTGATCCCGCCGCTCGTGCTGAGCCACGACGGCGGCGAGTGGCACCCCGACCCGCGCTGGTACTACCGGACGCTCTACCCGCGCGAGACGGAGCGCGGGTTGGACGACGCCGAGGACCTGTTCCAGCCCGGCGTGCTCCGCGTCCGGCTCGTGCCGGACCGGCCGTGGCGGCTGGTCTGCGCCACGAGGCCGATGGACCCTGCCCCGGCGGACGAGTGGGCCGGTGCGGAGCGGCGGCGCCGCGCGGCTGCCGCGGAGCGGGGGCGCGATCTGGGGGGCGACGACGCCGCGCTCGCCACCCTCGGCGCGCGCCTCGCCCTCGCGGCGGAGGCGTTCCTCGTCGAGCGCGACGACGCCCGCACCATCATCGCCGGCTACCCCTGGTTCGCCGACTGGGGCCGGGACGCGATGATCTCGATCCCCGGCCTCTGCCTCGCCCTCGGCCGCATCGAGGAGGCGGAAGCGGTGCTGCGCACGTTCGCGGCCCACCAGCGGGACGGCCTCATCCCCAACCGCTTCCCCGACGACGGCGGCGAGATCCCGGTGGATCACTACAACGCGGCCGACGCCTCGCTCTGGTTCGTGGAGGCGGTGGCGGCGCTGCACGAGGCCGGCGGCGACACCCGCGCGTTCCGCCAGGCCGTCCACACCACCATGCACGCGTACCGCACCGGCACGCGCTTCGGCATCCGGCTCGAGCCGGACGGACTCGTGCGGCAGGGCGTGGAGGGCGTGCAGCTCACCTGGATGGACGCCAAGGTGGACGGCTGGGTCGTCACGCCGCGCACCGGCCGCGCCGTCGAGATCAACGCGCTGTGGTACAACGCGCTCCGGCGGGCGGCCGGCCTCTCGCGCGTCTGGGGCGACGACCCCCGGGAGTACGAGGAGCTCGCGCGCCGCGCCCGCTCCGGGTTCCGCGTCTTCTGGAATCCCGAAGCGCGGTGCCTGTTCGACGTGATCGGGGACGACGGGCGGCCCGACCCCTCGCTGCGGCCGAACCAGCTCTTCGCCGTGTCTCTGCCGCATTCGCCGCTCACCCCCGAGCAGATGCGCGGGGTCGTGGAGGCGGTGGAGCGCGACCTGCTGGTCCCGCTCGGCGTGCGGACGCTCGCGCCCTCCGCGCCGGGGTACGTCGGCATCTATCGCGGGCCGCAGCGCGAGCGGGACGCGGCCTACCACTCCGGCACGGCGTGGCCGTGGCTGCTCGGTCCCTTCGCCACGGCTTACCTGCGGGTCCACGGCCTCCGTCCCAGCACCCGCGAGCGGGTGCGGGCGTTGCTCGAACCCGTGATCGCCCACATCGGCGAGTACGGCCTCGGCCACATCGCGGAGGTGGTGGGCGGTGACCCGCCGCACGCCCCGGGTGGCTGCTTCGCCCAGGCCTGGAGCTGCGCCGAGGTGCTCCGCATCCTGGCCATGATCCGGCGCCGGCCGGTGGCGCCCGACCGCCGCCCTCGCTAGATTCCCCCACGTGATGGAGGTCCTGATCGCCGTGCTGATGGCCGCGGTGGCCGTGGCCGCCGTCCTGCCGCCGTTCGTCGCCCGGGGGCGCGCGGCCCGGGCGGCGTCGGGCGCAGGGGGCGCGCGGGACGACGGTCTCCTCGAGGCCGAGATCGCCCGCTACCGCGAGGCGCTCCGGGCAGGCACCGTCTGCGAACACTGCACGTTCGCCAACCCGCCGGGCAGCCGCTATTGCGCGGACTGCGGCCGCCGGCTGCCAGCGCCGGGAACGGCCGGGGCCGCCGCGGGCCCCGCCTGAGGGGCGCGCCCGGCCCGAAACAGGTCCCCGGCCCGACGCCGCGCCGCCGCCGGCTCGGGCTCCGGCGCCAGCCCACCGTCAGGGCGTGTCCCGAGCCCCCATGCGGCCGTCCCATCGTGCTCTTGTGATCCCCGCAGAACGTTGCATCTTAGGGCCGCAGCGCGCGAAACGCGCCCCTGGCCGAGGGGTATCACAGGCATTCACCTACAACGCGATGTGAATGCATCGGAACAGGCGGGGAGATGCCAACGCTCGAGCTCACGGATGAGAAGCGGAAGGCGCTGAACATCGCCATCGCACAGATCGAGCGCGCCCACGGCAAGGGCTCGATCATGCGCATGGGAGTGGACGGCGCGCGCGTCCAGGTCGAGGCCATCTCGACCGGCGCCATCAACCTCGACGCGGCCATCGGGATCGGCGGGATCCCGCGCGGCCGGATCAGTGAGATCTTCGGCCCGGAGTCCAGCGGGAAGACCACACTCTGCCTCCACGTCATCGCGAACGCGCAGAAGCAGGGCGGCATCGCGGCGTTCATCGACGCGGAGCACGCCCTGGACATCGAGTACGCGCGCAAGCTCGGCGTGGACGTGGACAACCTGCTGGTCAGCCAGCCGGACACCGGCGAGCAGGCCCTGGAGATCGCCGAAGTCCTGATCCGCAGCGGCGCGGTGGATGTCGTCGTCATCGACTCCGTCGCCGCCCTCGTGCCGCGGGCCGAGATCGAGGGAGAGATGGGCGACTCGCACGTCGGCCTCCAGGCCCGGCTCATGAGCCAGGCGCTGCGCAAGCTGACCGGCGCCGTCAGCCGCTCGCGTACGGCGGTCATCTTCACCAACCAGATCCGCGAGAAGATCGGCGTCATGTTCGGCAACCCGGAGACGACGACGGGTGGCCGCGCGCTGAAGTTCTACGCGAGCGTCCGGCTGGACATCCGCCGCGTCGGCGCGATCAAGGACGGCCAGGAGCTGGTGGGCAACCGCACGCGCGTCAAGGTGGTGAAGAACAAGTGCGCGCCGCCGTTCCGCCAGGCCGAGTTCGACATCATGTACAACGAGGGCATCAGCCATACCGGCCTGCTGGTGGACCTGGGCGTCGAGTACCGCATCATCGAGAAGTCCGGCGCCTGGTTCTCCTACGGCGACGTCCGCCTCGGCCAGGGCAGGGAGAACGCCAAGGCCTTCCTGCGCGAGAATCCGGAGCTCGCCGCCGAGATCGAGGCGAAGATCCGCGCCGAGCTCGGAATGAGGAGCATCCCCGCCACCGCCGACGACGGCCCCGTCGCCTACGACGAGTGAGCGGGCGAGGCCGTCGAACGCGACGAGGCCCCGGCAGAGCGCCGGGGCCTCGTCGCGTTCGGCACCACCCACACCATCACGCGGCCGCGCGATCGCGCGCCACCCTCAGCCGCGCCACGTACTGCACGTCGTCCTCGTCGCGCAGCACGCCGTAGACGACGTCGCCATCGAACGTCATGAAGGCGAAGTTGGCCGGGAACTCGACAACGCCGAGGTACCTGCCATCCGCGTCGAACACGTCCCAACGCGGGGCCCCGGGATCCTGCATGTCGAAGCCCGCTCCGGGCTCCTTCGCCATCGCCGCCGTCTTGACCCGCCGAACCCAGATCGTATTGCCGGGCCCCGACCTGAGGCGGGCGAGCGCGGGATAGCGGTCGGCGAAGCTGAGGCTCCGCTCGGCGGCCATGATCCCTTCCGGCGGTATCCCTGCTCGCTTCCACGTGTCGCGGAACAGCTCCAGGAAGGCTTCCGTGTCCTCTGCCGTGAGGGGGGCGCGCTCGAACGGCTTGCGGATCACCTGTACCAGCGTGCCACCGGGGCGCCGGACCTCGATGCTGTAATCCGTGTTCATGGCCGTGAGGAGCGAGCCGTCGGCCGCGACGTCCCACACGGGCTCCGGCTCGAACATGCGGATCCGCATCGCGCCGCCCTGCACCCGGATCGTCCCGCCGGCACGGAGGACGGCGAGCGTTTCGCTGGACCCGCCCGTGCCGCGAGCGATGATCGGCGCCAACGTCGAGAACTCGCTCTGGGGCTGGCCAGGGAAGGGGAAGCGCAAGAGCTGATGCACTACGCGCCCGTCCGGCGTCATCCCCCATCCCGACGGGATGCCCTCGGCCATGGGGAGCGGGAAGCTGCCGCTCTCCTCCCCGCCGGCCGCGAACCAGTCCACGCGCTGGAGGAAGAGGTCCGGGACGAGCACGGTGTCCCCCCGGCTGGGCTCGCCGGGACCCGAACCGGCGCGGCCGATCGTTCGCAGGAGCGTGCCCTGTGCGTCGAAGACGCGGATCTGCTGCGCCTCCTGGTCCAAGACGTAGATTCGGCCATCCGAGTCCGCGTCGATCCCGACGATGTTGCCGAACTGGTACTCGGGCTCGCCCTCGGCCACGCCGATCCTCAGCTCCTCCACCACCCGCCACGCCTCGCCCGGCCGCCAGACGCCCACGGCAGGGTTCTCCACGATCGCCACGCCCGCGCTGTCCCGCACCGTCCCTGCCCGACGCCCCGGGCCCGGGTTTCCTGACCCCAGGAACACACGCGCCGGCCCTTCGCCTCGGCCCCGGATCGCCCTATATTGAAACGTTTCAGCGAACCAACGCCGACGCCGCCGCCCGGTGAGCGGCGAACGGCCGTCCTCTACGGTGCCCATGAACTCATCGGAGATCCGACAGCGCTTCCTCGACTACTTCGCTCGTCACGACCACCGCATCGTGCCGAGCTCGAGCCTCGTCCCCGCGGACGACCCGACCCTGCTGTTCACCAACGCGGGGATGGTCCAGTTCAAGCGCGTGTTCCTGGGCGAGGAGAAGCTGCCGTTCCGGCGCGCGACGACGGCGCAGAAGTGCCTGCGCGTGAGCGGCAAGCACAACGACCTCGAAGAGGTGGGCGTCACCGCGCGACACCACACCTTCTTCGAGATGCTCGGCAACTTCTCCTTCGGCGACTACTTCAAACGCGAGGCGATCGCGTTCGCCTGGGAACTGCTCACGGAGGAGTACGGGCTGCCGCGCGAGCGGCTCTGGGCCACCGTGCACTACTCGGACGACGAGGCCGCGAGGCTCTGGGAGGAGGTCGCCGGCCTGCCGCCGCAGCGCATCTTCCGCCTCGGCGACAAGGACAACTTCTGGCAGATGGGCGACACCGGGCCGTGCGGCCCGTGCTCGGAGATCCACTTCGACCTCCGGCCCGCGGACCGGCGCGGCAAGGACCTCAGCCTCGAGGAGTTCATCGCCTGCGGCGAACAGGGCGAGTTCCTCGAGCTGTGGAACCTCGTCTTCATGCAGTACGACCGCCGCGCCGACGGCGAGCTCGAGCCGCTGCCCGCGCCCTCCATCGACACCGGGGCGGGCCTCGAGCGGCTGGCGGTGGTGCTCCAGGGCGTCTACTCGAACTACGAGACCGACCTCTTCGTGCCGCTGATCCAGCGCGCCGCGGAGACGGTCGGCAAGCGGTTCGATCCCGCCGCGCCGAGCGCGGTGTCGTTCCGCGTGCTGGCGGACCACGCGCGCGCCGTCGCGTTCCTGCTCGCGGACGGCGTGTTCCCCTCCAACGAGGGGCGCGGCTACGTCCTGCGGCGCATCCTCCGCCGGGCGGTCCGTCACGCGTGGCTGCTGGGGCGCCGTGAGCCGACGCTGGTGGATGTGGTGGACGAGGTCGTGGCCCGTATGGGCGACGCGTACCCCGAGTTGCGCGAGCGGCACGACCATCTCCTCGAGACCACGCGGCTGGAGGAGGAGCGTTTCCTCCAGACCATCGATGCGGGCATGGAGCGGTTCGACGAGATCGCGCCCGAACTCTCTGACGAGGAGCGCGGCGCGATCGACGCCGGGCTGCGCCCGCGTCCGGTGATCCAGGGCATCGACGCGTTCCGCCTCTACGACACGTTCGGCTACCCGTTGGATCTGATCGAGTTGATGGCGCGCGAGCGGGGGTACGCCGTGGACCTGGCCGGGTTCGAGCGCGCCCTGGAGGAGCAGCGCGAGCGTTCCCGGGTGGCGCACCAGGCTCGGATGGCTGAGAGCGCGGACGCCTCGGCGCTCGCCGCCGGGTGGGAAGAGCTGGTGCCGGAGGCGGAGCAGCGCTTCGTCGGCTACGAGACGACGACGGTCGAGACCGACGTCATCGCGTACCGCCGCGAAGACGGCCGTCTCGCGCTCCAGCTCCGGGAGAACCCGTTCTACGTCGAGGGCGGTGGGCAGGTCAGCGACCGCGGGGTGGTCGAGGGTCCTGGCTGGCGCATGAGCGTGGACGACGTGCGCCGCGTGGCGGGCCGTGTGGCCGTGCTGGGCGCCGTTGAGGGCGAGTTTCCTGGCGGCCGCGTCCCGCTGCGGGTGCGCGCCGTCGTCGAGCAGCCCACGCGGCACGACACGGAGCGCAACCACACGGCCACGCACCTGCTGCACGCCGCGCTGCGCAAGGTGCTCGGCACGCACGTCGTGCAGCGCGGGTCGTTGGTGGCGCCGGACCGGCTGCGCTTCGACTTCTCGCATCCGCGGCCCCTGACGCCGGAGGAGATCCGACAGGTGGAGGAAGAGGTCAACCGCGCGATCTTCGCCGACCAGGACGTGTGCGTGGATTACATGGGCTACCGCGAAGCCGTGGAGCGCGGCGCCATGGCGCTGTTCGGCGAGAAGTACGGCGATGTCGTGCGGGTGATCTCCGTCCCGGGCGTGAGCGCGGAGCTGTGCGGCGGCACGCATGTTCGCCATACCGGTGAGATCGGGCTGTTCCGCATCGTGAGCGAGACGAGCGTGGCCGCCGGCGTGCGGCGCATCGAAGCGGTCACCGGTCCGGCGGCCTATGCGCGAGCCGTCGAACACGAGGAGACGCTGCGCCGGGCCGCCGCGCTCCTGCGGACGTCGCCGGATGCGTTGCTCCGGCGGATCGAGCAGCTCCTCGAGGAGAACCGCGAGCTCGAGCGCCGGCTGCAGCGTGCGCTCGCGCAGGGCACGGTGGACCGGGTGAGCGAGCTGGTGGAGCGTGCGGTCCCGGTGGACAACACGCGGGTCGTGGCGGGCGAGGTGGACATCGCAACGCCGGATGAGCTGCGTGCGTTGGGCGACCGGCTGCGCGAGCGGCTGGGGAGCGGCGTGGCCGTGCTGGCCGCGCGGATGGATGACCGGATCTCGCTGCTGGCGGTCTCCACCGATGACCTGATCTCGCGGGGCGTGCGCGCCGATCGCGTCGTCCGCGAGGTGGCCTCGCTGACCGGCGGCTCGGGCGGCGGCAGGCCGCACATGGCGCAGGGTGGCGTGGGCGATCCGGCGAAGGTGAAGGATGCGCTCGCGCGGGCGCCCGAGATCGTGCGGACGCTGATCGCCGGGGCATGACATGACCGGACCCGCGGATTCGCTGCACGCGCTGGCCTGGCTGGAGCGACGCGAGCCCCGTGCACCGGAGCCGCTGTTCGCACGGATGGCCGAAGCGCTCTCGCGTTGTGCCGAAACCGACATCCCGGCGGCTCTGGCCAGCGCTGCGTTCGCGTGCCTGCGCCGGGCCGTGGAGCGTGGCCGGGACCGCGCGGCGGCGTGGGATCTCCTTGCCGCAGATGCGCTGCTGACCTACGCCTGCGAGGCGGCGGCAGAGGCGGGGCCCGATGTGGGCACCGTCCTGGACCGCATCGCCTCGCCCGAGCACTTCGCCCGACTCCTGGCGACCGACAGATGAAGAGTCCGCCCGTTTCCGAGGCGGCCGCCCACCTCGAGGGGCTGGCCGAGCTGGCCGGACGCGTTGCCCGCGAGATGGCGGGCGAGATCGCGGAGATCGCCGAGCTGGTCGTACGCGCGCTGGTCGGCGGCGGCAAGCTGATGTTCTGCGGCAACGGCGGCTCGGCCGCGGACGCGCAGCACCTCGCGGCCGAGTACGTGGTCCGCTTCCGCCGCTCCCGTCTGCCGTTCTCCGCGATCGCGCTCACCACGGACACGTCCGTGCTCACCGCTGCGGCGAACGACTTCGGCTTCGAGCACGTGTTCGCCCGTCAGCTCCGCGCGCTCGGGAGGCCGGGTGATGTGCTGTTTCTGCACTCGACCTCCGGCGAGTCGAGGAACCTGCTGGAAGCGGCGCGTGCCGCTGCCGCCGCGCAGATCCACACCGTCGCCATGCTTGCCCGTGGCGGGGGGGCGCTGCGCGAACTGGTGGACCGTGCGCTCGTCGTGCCGACGGACAGCGTCGCCCACGCGCAGGAGATCCACCTCGCCGTCGGCCACGCGATCTGCGAGATCGTGGAGAGCCGGCTCGCCACGGAGCCGGGGGGCGGGTATTGAGGCAGGGAAGGGAGGAGCCGCGGTGCTTCCGATCGATCTGACAGGCAAGCGGGCCGTCGTCACGGGTGGCTCCCGCGGCGTGGGCCGCGCGACGGCGCTGATGCTCGCGCGGGCGGGCGCCGATGTCGGCATCTCGTACGTCTCCCGCGTCGACGCCGCAGAGGCCACGGTCGCGGACCTCCGGCGGCTCGGCGTCCGCGCCTGGGCGGAGCGGGGCGACCTCTCCGATGTCGCTGCGGCAGAGCGCCTGATCGCCCGTGCGGTGGCCGAGTTCGGCGGGCTGGACATCCTGGTCGGCAACGCCGGCATCTGGCCGCCGGAGGAGACACCCGTCGAGCGCATGGAGGACGGGCAGTGGCATCGCACGCTGGCGGTCAACCTCGACTCGATCTTCTTCACGACGCGGGCTGCCGCGCGCGTCATGGAGCGCGGCGGCCGTATCGTGCTGGTCAGTTCGACGGCAGGGCAGAGAGGCGAGGCCGGCCACGCGGACTACGCGGCCACCAAGGGCGCGATCATCTCCTTCGTGAAGAGCGTGGCAATCGAGCTCGCGCCGCGTGACATCACGGTGAACTGCGTGGCGCCCGGCTGGATCGACACCGAGATGTGCGCGGTGCCGTTCGCGGACGGCGGGCGCGAGCGCATCGCCGCCGGCATCCCGCTGGGTCGCGTGGCCACCGCCGAAGACGTGGCCGGGCCCATCGTCTTCCTGTGCTCTGGCCTCGCCCGTCACATCACCGGAGAAGTCCTGAATGTCAATGGCGGCTCGGTGCTCTGTGGCTGAGGCGCGGAAGGGGACGTGCCCTCCTGCGCCGACGACGCCGGGACCCGTGGCCGGCACCGACGCGGGCCGTGGGCCCGCGCGAGCCGCAACCACCTGACGCTCAGGCCATGGACCTGCACCCGCCCGAGGCGGTCCGCGAGATCGCCCGCCGGCTCGAAGAAGCGGGTTACGAGACGTGGGCGGTGGGCGGCGCCGTGCGGGATGCCTTGCTGGGCCTCGCGCCCGGGGACTGGGACCTCGCCACCCGCGCCCGGCCGAGGGACGTGCGCCGCCTGTTCCGCCGCACCGTGCCGATCGGCATCGAGCACGGCACCGTCGGCGTGCTCGGACGGGACCGCGTGCTGTACGAGGTGACGACATTTCGCCGCGATGTCGAAACCACGGGCCGGCACGCCGTGGTCGAGTTCGCGGACTCCATCATCGAGGACCTCGCGCGGCGCGACTTCACGTGCAACGCCATCGCGTGGCATCCGCTCCGCGGCGAGCTCCTCGACCCGTTCTCCGGGCTGGATGACCTCCGCGCCGGCTGGCTCCGCACCGTCGGCGACCCGGCGGAGCGCTTCGCAGAAGACTACCTGCGGGTGCTACGCGCATTGCGCTTCGCCGGCCACTTCCGCCTCGCGATCGAGCCCGCGACCTGGGAGGCGCTCGTCGCCGCCACGCCGCACCTCACCCGCCTGTCCGCCGAGCGGGTGCGCGAGGAGCTCTGGAAGATCCTGGGCAAGACCTGGAGGGCCTCCGCGGCGCTCTCGCTGTACGCGGCCTCCGGCGCACTGCGCGTGCTCTACCCGGAGCTGGACGCCGCGATCGGCGTGCACGCCCCCGGCGCGCGGCACGACGTGTGGACCGAGAGCCTCCTGGCGGTGGACACGCTCCCGCGCACCCGGCCGCTGCTGCGTGCCGCCGCGCTGTTCGTCGCCGCGGCCCGCCGAGGCTCGGGGGACGCCCCCGGCGGCGCCGAGTCCGAGGAGCGCGCCCGGACCGCCGCCGCGATCATGCGCCGGCTCCGGGCGTCCAACGCGGACACGGAGCGCGTGGCCCGGCTGGTCGGCGCCCACGGCGACGCCGTTCCCCTCGCGGATGGCGACCCGGCGATCCGGCGCTGGCTCCGCCGTATCGGGGCCGATCTGCTCCGCGACCACGTGCGCCTCGAGGCCGCGTTCTGGCGCGCACGCTTCGGCACCGCCCCCCGATCCACGGCCGCGGCCATCGGCGCGGATCCACCCTCCCGCGCCCGGGCACCGGCCGGCGCCGCCGCGGATTTCGTGGCCGGAATGCGCCGCGCGCGCGCCGTCCTGCGGGCCCGGCCGCCCCTGGCCGTGGTGGACCTCGCCATCGGCGGCACCGACCTGCGCGCGCTCGGCATCGAGCCGGGGCCCCGCTACGGGCAGATCCTCCGCGACCTGCTCGAGCGCGTCACGGACCGGCCCGAACTCAACACACGCGAGGCGCTGCTCGAGATCGTGCGCCGGGAGTTCGTCCATTGATCCAGCCCGCGCTCTACGCTGCTCTCGCCGGGCTCACCAACCTGCTGGGCGGCATCCTCGTCACCGCCGGCGTCCGGGGGCGGACCGGCGCCCTGAACGTGCTGGTCGCCTTCGGCGCCGGCTTCATGCTCGCCGTGGCGCTGCTCGAGATGCTGCCCGGTGCGATGGAGACCGCGGGTGGCCTCACCGCCGTCCTCGCGGGCTACCTGGCCGTTCACCTGACCCAGCACACGCTCACCCCGCACTTCCACTTCGGCGAGGAGACGCACCACGAGGCGATGGTTTCGCGCGGCGTCGGCGTGTGGGCGTTGATCGGCCTCGTGCCCCACGCCTTCTTCGACGGCGTGGCCATCGCCAGCGGCTTCCTCTCCAGCCGCGATCTCGGCCTCCTCATCTTCACCGCCGTCATCCTCCACAAGGTCCCGACCGGCGTTTCCTTGGCGAGCATCATGCTGGCGAGCGGGAACTCGACCGCGCAGACAGTCGCCGCCGTCGCCGTCGTGAGCCTGTTCACCGTGCTCGGCGCCGTCGCCACGCCCGCGTCCACCCTCCTCGCGAGCTACGGCCTGGCCATTGCCGCCGGCGTGACCATCTACGTCGCGGCATCCAACCTCATCCCCGAGTCCCAACGCGTCCCGGGCTGGCGGATCCCCGGCGGGGTATTCCTAGGTGTGATCGCGTTCTACATCATCCGGACGTTGTTGCCGGGAGCGCACACGTGAAGCAGCCCGATCTGTTCGCCGGCCACGAGCCGCCGGCGGCGCCGCCCGACCCCGATCCGGCCGACGCCGGACTGTCCCCCGGCGCGCCGCTCGCCGCCCGCATGCGGCCCCGCTCGCTGGACGAGTTCGTCGGGCAGGAGCACCTGCTCGCGCCCGGCCGCGCGCTGCGGGAGCTGATCGAGAAGGACGTCCCGGGCAGCGTGATCCTGTGGGGACCGCCGGGCAGCGGGAAGACGACCATCGCGCGCATCATCGCGGAGCGCACGCGGGCGGCGTTCGTGCCGTTCAGCGCCGTGACGGAGGGTGTCGCCCGCGTGCGGGAGGTGATCCGCGAAGCGGAAGCGCGTCTGCGCGCGACCGGGCGCCGCACCATCCTCTTCTGCGACGAGATCCACCGCTTCAACAAGGCGCAGCAGGACGCCTTCCTGCCGCACGTCGAGGCCGGCACGATCTCGCTCATCGGGGCGACCACCGAGAACCCGTCGTTCGAGGTCATCGGCCCGCTGCTCAGCCGTGCACGGGTCTTCGTGCTCGCTCCGCTCCAGCCCCAGCACCTCGAGGTCATCCTCCGCCGCGCACTGATGGACGCCGAACGGGGCCTCGGGGACTGGGGGCTCGAGGTGGACGACAATGCGCTGGCCCTGCTCGCGGCCGCCGCAGACGGCGACGCGCGCCGCGCACTCAACGCGCTCGAGGCGGCGGCCACGCTGGCGGGGCGGGGCGGCAGGATCACGCGCGACGTGGTGCGCGAGGCGCTCCAGCACCGCTTCTCGCGCTACGACAAGGCGGGCGAAGAGCACTACAACATGCTCTCCGCGTACCACAAGGCGCTGCGCGGCAGCGACCCCGACGGTGCGCTGTATTGGATGGCCCGCATGATCGAGGCGGGCGAGGACCCGATGGTGCTGTTCCGGCGTGCGATCGCGATGGCCGCCGAGGACATCGGGCTCGCCGACCCCTTCGCGCTCCAGTACGCCGTTGCCGCTCGGGATGCGTTCCACATGCTCGGGCCGCCGGAGGGTTACCTCGCCCTCGCTGACATGACGATCTACCTGGCCACCGCGCCGAAGTCCAACACCGGTTACCGCGCCCTGCAGGCGGCCCTCGCCGCGGCACGAGAGACCCCCGGCGCGCCGGTGCCCCTCCATCTGAGGAACGCGCCCACGGAGCTCATGCGCGAACTGGGGTACGGGAAGGACTACCGCTACGCGCACGACTATCCCGAGGCGTACGCGCCGCAGGAGTACCTGCCGGAAGAGCTGCGGGGGCGGCGCTTCTACAGGCCCGGCCGTTCCGGCCGTGAACCGGAGATCGCCGAGCGCATGGCGTTCTGGGCGCGCCTGCGCGAGCGTCAGGAACGGGGAGCCGATGCGGGCGGTGGTAGCGACGAATGAGCCCCCGCGCCGAGGGCTCCCGCGGCCGCGGGCGTACAGGCGTGCGGCAAGAGGGATCGCAGCGCGCTCTCGCCGCTCGCGCTCGACCTGGCCGCCCCGACGCCCGGCACGGGGCATCGCACTTCGGGAACACGGCAAGCCCGGTGCGGGTCAGAATCGGTTCGGCGAGACGGCCCCGGCACGCCGGCCGGGGCGGAGCACGCTGCCCGCGCGCCGGCGGCGTGTCACGGATCCAGGCGCAACGGTGGGTGACAACATGCGGAGGATGGCGGTCGCAGCCACGGTGGCGGTACTCGTCGGGATGCTCTTGACGGCTTGCGCGCCGCGAGTGTCGCGGCCCGACGTCCATCTCGTCGGTGTCCGGCTCGGCGGCCTGGGGCTGCGCGGCGGCCTGGTGTACGTCCAGCTCAGCGTCGTGAACCCGAACGACTTCCCGCTCGAGGCGACCGGCCTTACGTACAACCTCGAGCTGCGCGACCCGACCACCGGTGGCGACGGCGAGTGGGTGGACCTCGCCGAGGGCCGCTTCGGCGAGAGCGTCCGGGTGGGTGCCCGGGACAGCTCGATCGTGGAGATCCCGGTCGAGTTCACCTACACCGGCGCTGGCGCCGCCCTGCGTTCGATCCTGGATCGGGGCACGCTGAGCTACCGCGTCAGCGGCGCCGTCGCGTTGAGCAGGCCCCTGCGTACGGAGGTGCCGTATCGTCACAGCGGCACCGTGGCCGTGCTGCGGGCGCAGTGATCCGCCGGCACGGGCGCTCCTGCGCCGGGTATCGAGACATGGAGTGAACCAGGAGGGGAAGGAGGGACACCCGCCATCTCCCGCACGATCTCTCTCGAGGTGCCCCGCGAGCGCGCCCTGCTCGTGGGAGCGCCCAGCAAGGACATCGAGCCCGAGGTCGCGGCCGAGCATCTCGAAGAGCTGGCCAGGCTGGCGGACACGGCCGGCGCCGTCGTGGTCGGCACGCTGCGGCAGCGGCTCGACGCACCCCATCCCAAGTATTACATCGGCGAGGGCAAGGCCCTCGAGCTCCGCGAGCGCGTGCTCGAGACCGGCGCGACGCTGGTCATCTTCGACGAGCAGCTCACGCCGGCCCAGGGCAAGAACCTGGAAACGCTGCTCGGCACGCGGGTGATGGACCGCTCGGAGCTCATCCTCGACATCTTCGCGACCCGTGCGCGTACGGCCGAGGCGAAGATGCAGGTCGAGCTCGCGCAGCTCGAGTACATGCTGCCGCGGCTGCGGCGCATGTGGACGCACCTCTCGCGGATCCGGGGCGGCATCGGCCTGCGCGGCCCGGGTGAGACGCAGCTCGAGACCGACCGACGCATCATCAGCAGGCGGATCCGCGATCTGCGGAGCAAGCTCGCGGTCGTTGCACGGCAGCGCGCCACCCAGCGCAAGGCGCGCGCGAAGGAGTTCCGCGTCGCGCTCGTCGGCTACACCAACGCCGGCAAGTCCTCCGTCCTGCGCGCCCTTTCGGGCGCGAACGTGCTCGTCGAGGACCGCCTGTTCGCGACGCTGGACCCCGCCACCCGCGCGGTCGAGCTGGAAGATGGCGTGCGGGTCCTCCTCACCGATACCGTCGGCTTCATCCGCAAGCTGCCCCACCACCTCGTGGCATCCTTCCGCGCCACGTTGGAGGCGGCGCTCGAGGCCGACCTGTTGCTGCACGTGATCGATGCCTCGCACCCGCGCTGGGAAGAGCAGAAGAGCGTGGTGGAGGAGGTGCTCGCGGATCTCGGTGCGGACGACCGGCCGACGCTCCTCCTGTTCAACAAGGTGGACCGCCTGACGCACGAGGAGGAAGCGGCGCTCCGGGTGCGGGTGAGCGCGATCGTCCCGCAGCCCGCGCTCTTCGGCTCGACGGTCGAGCCGGGAGGCATGGATGAGCTGCGGGAGCGGCTCGCCGAGGAGTACCGGGCCTCGCATCCGCGGGTGCGGCTGCGCATCCCTGTGGTGGACGGCGAGGCGCTCGCGGCCGTCTACCGCGAGGGAGAGGTCCTCCGGCGCGAAGAGCACGATTCGGTGATCGACGTCGTGGCGCGTCTGCCACTCCCGGTCCTCGGGCGGCTGCAGCGGCGCGCCGGCATCCTCGTGTTCGAATCGCCTTGAGCGAACGCATCGCGATCATCGGGCCCGGCCGCATGGGCCTCGCGCTCGGGGCGGCGCTCGTTCAATGTCAGGCGGCGGAGCGTCTGGTGTTCTACGGCCGAGCGCTCGAGCCGCCGCCGCACCCGCTCTTCGACCCCGACCATCCGGGGGGCCTCTACCGGCCGGGGATCGGGCCGATCGAGGAAGGGACGACGATCGTCGTCCTCGCGGTCCCGGACCACGCGCTGCCCGAGGTCGCCTACGACCTCGCCATGGTCGGACGCGCGCCCGTCGGCTGCGCCGCCCTCCACCTGTCCGGCGCGCTGTCCACGGACGTCCTCGCGCCCCTCCACTTCGCCGGCTACGCGGTGGGCTCCATGAGCCCGTTCCAAACCGTCGCGGACCCGTGGTCCGGCGGCGACCGGTTGATCGGTGCTGCGTTCGCACTCGCGGGCGAGCCCGCCGCCATCGCGGCCGGCCGCCGCCTGGTCCGGGCGCTGGGAGGCCGGGACCTCGTCATCCCGCCGAACCTGCGGCCGCTCTACCACGCCGCCGCCGTCTTCGCGTCGAACTACGTCGTGACGGTCGCCGCCGTGGCCGTCCGGTTGCTCCGCCAGGCGGGCATCCCGGAAGAGGACGCAGTGGCGGCCACGCTGCCGCTGCTCCGCAGCACGGTGGACGACCTCGAGCACCTGGGCTTCCCCGCCGCACTCACCGGGCCCATCGTCCGCGGCGACGTGGACGCCGTGCGCCTCCACCTGGGACGGTTGTCCCCGTCCGACCGCTCGCTATATTCTGCATTGGGTCGCGAGACCCTCCGACTGGCCCGTCTCGCCGGCCTCGACCCGGACCGGGCCGCCGAGCTCGAATCGCTTCTCGCCGTCGATTGATGCGCCTGCACGTCAACGTCGACCACGTCGCGACCGTGCGCCAGGCACGCCGCACGGATGAGCCAGATCCCGTTCGCGCCGCCGTTCTCGCCGAGCTCGGTGGAGCGGATGGGATCACCGTGCACTTGCGGGAGGACCGCCGGCACATCCAGGAGCGCGACGTCCGCCTGCTCGTGGAAACGGTGCGCACGGGCGTGAACCTCGAGCTGGCGACAGAGGAGAACGTGCTCGCCGTTGCGCTCGAGCTCCGTCCCATGGCCGTCACGCTGGTGCCCGAGCGCAGGGAAGAGATCACCACGGAGGGCGGGCTCTCCCTCGTACGACCCGAGGACCGCGCGCGGGTGGCCGCTGCCGTCGAACGCCTCGCCGCAGCGGGGCTCCGCACCTCTCTGTTCATTGACCCGGACGAAGAGGCGCTGCGCGCGGCGGCGGAGATCGGGACCGTGGCCGTCGAGCTGCATACCGGCGCCTATGCAGAGGCGTGGGCGCGGCGCCGGACGGCTGGACCCGGGCCCGTGCGCGAGCAGCTCGAGCGCCTCCGCAGGGCCGCGGCGTTCGGCCGTTCCCTCGGCCTGGACATCCATGCGGGCCACGGCCTGACGTACGAGAACGTCTCGCCCGTCGCCGCCATTCCGGAGATCGAGGAGCTGAACATTGGCCACAGCATCGTCAGCCGCGCCGTGCTCGTGGGAATGACCGCGGCCGTGCGCGAGATGCGCCAGTTGATCTCCGAGGCGCGGCTGCGCGGCGCCACGTCCGGTCCGTGAGAGGACTCCATGCCCACCCCACGCGAGTTCTTCCTCAGCGAGGCCCGCGACTGCCTCAAGCAACTGCACGCGGTGCTCCGGACAGCCGACGACTCGATCGTGGACGCGGCCGAACTCCACCGCGTCTCGCGCGTCCTGCGCGGCAGCGCGCAGATGGCCCGCGAGCCGCGGGTGCAGGCGGTCGCGCGCGCTCTCGAGCTCGCTGGCCGCGCCCTGGTGCAGGGCGCCCTGGCCTGGGGGGAAGACCTGCGTGGCGAAGTGGAACGGACTCTCCAGGACCTGACCGCGCTCGTCGAGGCCGACGGCACCGATGCGCAGCTCGACGAGCGCGCGGCCGCGGCGATCGAGCGCTGGGAGAGGAAGGGGCTCGAGGTCACCGGGCTGCCCGGTCCCGGGACGTCACCCTGGTCCACGGAGCCCGCAGCGGCCCCGCTCGATCCGGGGGCTGTTCCCGTGCCTGGCGAGGCATCCGCGCTCGGCGTGGCCCACGCGCCCGGCGATGTGGCGGCGCTCGACGGGGCGCCGGCGCACGAGGAGCTCCCGATCGAGGTCGTGAACTTCTTCCGGTCCGAGGCGGGCGCGTTGGTGGACCGCATCGAGCGGATGGTGGGCGAACGGCCCCAGTGGACCGGCGACCGCTCCCGCGCAGCCCAGCGCGAGCTGCGCGACACCGTCACGGCGCTGCGCGACCTTGCGGCCACCTTCGGCTTCTCCGCCGCGACCGCCGGCGCCGAGCGGCTCCTCGACGCGCTGGACCGGGAGGATCCGGTGGACGGGCTCGTCGCGGAGCTCCGGCGCCTCGTCACCAGCGAGGTCCCGGGTCGTCCCGTGCCCCCCGCCGGGTCCACCGAGCCCGCGCGGCCGGAGGCCCCGGCGCCGGATCGCACCCCCGCCGCGACGGCGCTCTCCGCCGGCGAGCAGGACGCTGCAGACGTCGTCCCGATCGAGGATCTGCTCTACCGGGGCGAGGCGGCGCTGAGGCGAGCGCTCGAGCTACGCCCCGCCATCGAGCGCCTCGCCGGCACGGACGCGGCCGCTCGCGAGACGGTCGACGAGTTGTTCGATCTGATTCGGCTGGGCCTCTCGTGAGCGGCTCCCGGCGGAGCGGCGCCTTCGGCTGGAAGGCGCTGCTGGGTATCGCGATCAGCGTCGCACTGCTCGCCTTCGCGCTCCGCGGCGTCGACCTCCACGAGGTGCTGCGCGAGATCGGCAGCGCGCAGCCGCTTTGGTTCTCCGCCGCCGTCTTCGCCGCGACGGCGGTCTTCCTGGTCCGCGCCTGGCGCTGGAAGCCGCTGCTCCAGCCGATGTTGCCCGACTCGCCGCTCTACCCCAGGTTCGCGGCGACCACGATCGGCTTCATGACCAACAACATCCTCCCGGTGCGCATCGGCGAGTTCGCCCGCGCGTTCGCCCTCTCGCGCATGCAGCCGATCCCGGTGGCGGCGTCGTTCGGCACCGTGGCGGTGGAGCGGCTCTTCGACGGGCTGACCATCGTCGCGTTCCTCCTCATCTCCATCGCGCTGCCGGGCTTCCCCGGTACCGCGACCGTGGACGGCGTGGAGATCGGCAGGCTCATCCGGCTCTTCATGGTGCCGTTCGCCGCTGCCGGCGTCGCGCTGCTCGCGATGGTGATCTGGCCGCGGCAGGCGGTCGGCATCTTCGAGCGCACCATCGCGCGCGTGCTGCCGCGCGGGCTGCGGCGCCCCGTCGTGGACGCGCTCGAGGCCTTCCTCGCCGGCCTGGCCGTGCTCCGCACGCCCTCCCTCATCCTGCGCGTCTGCCTCTGGTCCATCGGCCTCTGGCTGCTCAACGCGCTGTCGTTCTGGCTCGCCTTCCGGGCGTTCGACATTCCGGTCGGGTTCGGCGGCGCCCTCTTCCTCCAGTCGCTCATCGCCATCCTGGTGGCCGCGCCGTCCGCGCCCGGCTTCTTCGGGCCTTACGAGGCCGCGGTCCGGATCGGGCTCGTCGGTCTCTGGGGCGTGGAGGCCAACAAGGCGCTGGGCTTCGCCATCGGTTTCCACATCGGGAGCTTCATTCCGGTCACCGTGATCGGGCTCTACTTCGCCTGGCGCCTCGGCTTCTCCCTCCGCGAAGTGAAGCAGAGCGAGGACGTCGTGGAGCAGGCCGTGGAGCGCGACGTGGCGGGTGAGGCCCAGGGCTGCGACGAAGCGTCGGATCCGTCCGGCTACGGCGGCGGCGCGGCAGACCCACTCCCGAACGCCGGGGGGACGGCAGGACCCTGATGCGCGCACTGGCGCCGGCCAAGATCAATCTCCGGCTCGAGATCCTGGCCCGGGAGGCCAGCGGGTACCACCAGATCGAGAGCGTGTTCTGTGCGCTGTCGCTGGCCGATGAGCTCGAGCTGGTCGTCGGCGGAACCGGCATCCGGCTGGACGTCCGGGGCGCGGACCTGGGCCCGCCAGAGCGCAACCTGGCGTACCGCGCCGCCGCGGCGTTCTACCAAGCCGCCGGCCTGCGCGCCGGCGTGGAGATCCGGCTCACCAAACGGGTGCCCGCCGGCGCCGGGCTGGGCGGCGGCTCGAGCGACGCCGCGGCCACGCTCCTCGCCCTGAACGAGGTCCACGGCCACCCGCTCGATGCCGCCATGCTCCTGCGGCTCGGCGCCGGGCTCGGCAGCGACGTGCCGTTCTTCCTCAGCGGCGCCGCCCTGGCGCTCGTCTGGGGCCGGGGCGAACGGATCCTCCCGTTGCCGCCGCTGCCGCCCGCGCCCGTCCTGCTGGCCGTGCCGCCCTTCGGGATCGCCACGGCGGAGGCGTACCGCGCGCTGGACCGGGAGTGCCCTGCGGCGGGCCCCGTGCCCCGCGTCCTCCGGCTCGCCGAAGCGGGCTCATGGGAGGGCCTCGCCGCGGGCGCGGTCAACGATTTCGAGGCCGTGCTCTTCCCGCGCCACCCGTTGCTCGCCGCCCTACGCGACACCCTCGCCCACGCCGGCGCCCGGCTGGCGCGCCTGACCGGGAGCGGCTCCGCGGTCTTCGGGATCTTCGACTCGGTCGAGCAGCGGGCCGCCGCCGCCGCCGTGCTCGCCCGGGCGTTCCCACACGTGCGGCTCATCGAAACCCTCACGGCCGAAGAGCCATCACGGCACGCGCTCGGTTGATCGGCCATCGGCCCCCTGTTAGATTTTCGGTATAATTCCGGGGTCGTCTAACGGCAGGACGGGGGACTTTGGATCCCTTGGTGGAGGTTCGAATCCTCCCCCCGGAGCTCACGGACCACGCAGAAGGAGTCCACATGCCCGCTCCGGGGCCGCGCACCCCACGCCGTCTCCCGGAAACGGTGCGACGTCGCCTCGAGGTCGCCAGCGCCACCGCCTGGGAGGCGCTCGTCGAGGCGCACACCTCGCACGCCCTCCAGCTCATCGCGCTCCTCGCCGATCGCATGCCGTTCGACGAAGCCGTCGAGCGCTACCTGCGCGAGATGGAGGTCTCCGAGACCATGGCAGCCGCGGTGCGCAACCGCGTCCTGGTCGCGCTCGAGGACGCCCAAAGGCCCGACGACTCGCGCCCCACGCTCCAGATCTTCGCCACGACCGGCGAAGGGCGGGCCTCGCGGGACGGTGCCGAGGCGGAGGGCCCCGCCGAGGGCTGGCGCCGCTTCCGGCCCGATGTGCTGATGCGCGATCTCAAGGAGCGACACCGGCGGCACGACGAGACCGAGGGCTGGATCCGGCTCGCCCTCGCCCGGGCGGAAGAGGGCATCATCGCCACGCACGTGGACAACGCCATCACCTTCGCGGCGCTCCTGGAGCCCCATATGCCCCTCGAGCGGGCCGTCGAGGAGTACAACAACGCGCTCCGCCTCACCGGACCCCGCGCCCAGGCCGTCTACCAGCGCGCCATGGCCCGCCTCGCCGAGGCCCATCTCCCCACGGCCCTCGCGCCCATCCGCTCCCGTGAGTCGGGTTCCGACGACGGCGCGTGAGGCCCGCCTGTCGGTTGCTCTCGGACTCCGACGACACGGCCGCTGCCGCCGCACCGGTCGGGACACCCCGGAGCGGACGCCCGGCCTCGCCGCGCCCGTTGACAGCCCCGCGTCGCTCCGTCTAACTTGAAAGGCTGTTTCCGTTCGGCTGAGCTGAAAACATCCGACGCGGCAAAGGAATGCCCGACCACGAGTTCCGGGGCCCGCTCCTCCTCCTCTCCGGCACCGCCAACCGGCCACTGGCCGAGGAGATCGCGGAGCACATGGGGTTGCCACTCGGCGATGTGACCATCAAGCGCTTCGCCGATGGCGAGATCTTCGTCAGGATCAACCAGAACGCCCGTGGTCGGGACGTCTTCATCATTCAGCCGACGCCGCCGCCGGCCGACAACCTCATGGAGCTGCTGCTCCTGGTCGACGCGGCGCGGCGCGCATCGGCCGCGCGGATCACCGTGGTCATGCCGTACTACGGGTACGCGCGCCAGGACCGCAAGGACCAGCCGCGCGTCGCCATCGGCGCCAAGCTGGTCGCCAACCTGATCCAGGCGGCCGGTGCGGACCGCGTGCTCGGCATGGACTTCCACGCCCACCAGCTCCAGGGCTTCTTCGACGTGCCGGTGGATCACCTGTACGCAGCACCCGTCCTGACCGGCTACTTCCGCGCGAAGGGGCTCTCCGACCTGGTGGTCGTCGCGCCGGATGTCGGCGCGGCCAAGATGGCACGCGGCTTCGCGCGTCGGCTGGGCGCGAGCTTCGCGATCATCGACAAGCGGCGGCCGGCCCACAACGTGGCCGAGGTCCTCACCGTGGTCGGCGATGTCAAAGGCAGGCCCTGCCTGATCACGGACGACATGGTCGACACGGCAGGGACGCTGGAGAGCGTGATCCACGCGCTGCTCGACCAGGGCGCTGCCGAGATCTACGCGTGCGCGACCCACGCGCTGCTGTCCGGCCCCGCCGTGCAACGCCTCCAAGAGGCGCCGGTCGTCGAGGTCGTGGTCACGAACACGCTCGTTGTGCCGGACGAGAAGAGGTTCCCCAAGCTGACCATCCTCTCGATCGCGGAGCTGCTGGCGCGGGCCATCCGCTACACGCACTCGAACGAGTCGGTGAGTCAGCTCTTCGACTGAAGGAGATCCACGGATGGTGACGACCGCGACGTTGAACGCCACGCTGCGCCACGAGCACGGCAAGGGCCCGGCCCGGCGCCTGAGGCGGCAGGGCAAGATCCCCGCCGTGATCTACGGCCACGGCGAGACGACGCGCTCCCTGGCGGTAGATGCGCAGGAGGTGGCGCGGCTGTTCTCCCGCATTCAGGTCGAGAACACGATCATTTCCCTGAACATCGAAGGCGAGCGCGGCCCCGTGCGCGCCCTCGTCCGCGAGGTGCAGAGGCATCCGTACCGGCCGGAGATCCTGCACGTGGACTTCTACCAGATCCACGCCGGCGAGCGGGTGCACCTCGAGGTGCCGGTGCGTCTGGTCGGCACGGCCGCGGGCGTGCGTGCGGGCGGCATCCTCCAGCAGACGCTGCACGACATCGCGGTCCGCTGTCTGCCGGACCAGATCCCGGAGGCGATCGAGGCCGACATCTCCGCTCTGGAGATCGGGGACTCGCTCCACGTCTCGGATCTGCGGGTGCCGGAGGGCGTCGAGATCGAGACGGAGGGTGAGCGCGTGGTCTGCACGGTCCTCGCGCCCACGGTCGCTGCGCTGGAGACCGAGGCCGAGGCGCCGGCGGGCCCGGGCGGCGAGGTCGAGCCCGAGCTGATCCGCAAGCGCGCGGCCGAGGGGAGCGGCGAGTAGCGCCGCTCGCCCGGCGGATGACACGCCGTGAAGGTCGTCTGCGGGCTGGGCAACCCGGGGCCGGAGTACGCGGCCACCCGGCACAACCTGGGCTGGTGGGTCCTGGACCGGATCGCGGCGGACTGGCGGCTGGGCCCGTTCCGGCCCATCGGGGACGCGGAGATCGCCGCCGGCGTCTTCGGCGGGCACGACGTCCGGCTCGTCAAGCCCCTGACGTACGTCAACCGGAGCGGCGAGGCGCTCTTGCCGTTCCTCGCCGCCGAGGGGTTCGTGGTCGAGCGGGACCTGCTGGTCATCGTGGATGACGTGGCGCTCGAGGTCGGTCGCGTGCGGTTCCGCGCCCGGGGCAGCTCCGGCGGTCACAACGGCCTGAAGTCGGTGGAAGCGGTGCTGGGGACGCGGGACTACGCGCGTCTGCGCATCGGCGTCGGCGCGCCGCCTCCAGGCGTGGACCTGGCGGATTACGTGTTGTCTCCGTTCCCACCCGAGGAAGAAGAGCGGATCGTCCAGCTCCTACCCGAGTTGTCCGAGGCGGTCGGAGTCTGGGTGCGGGAAGGCGTCGAGCAGGCGGCGCGGCGCTACAATCGCTAGCTTGAACGAGAATACACGCCCATGGAGGTGTCCGTGACGGAACTCGCGAGTTGGGCCGAGTGGTCGCCGCTGGTCGGGTTGCTCGGGCTGGTCGGCGCCCTGGTGCTCTACCTGTACGTGAAGAGCCAGCCCGCGGGCAACGAAACCATGCAGGAGCTCGCGAGCCGCATCCACGAGGGCGCGATGGCGTTCTTGCGGCGGGAGTACTCGGTCCTCGCCGTGTTCCTCGTGGTCGTGGCCGCGCTCCTCTGGCTGGCGGTCGGCGGTATGGTCGCGGCGGCCTTCATTACCGGCGCGATCAGCTCGATCCTCGCCGGGTTCTTCGGCATGACCGCGGCCACGCGGGCCAACGTGCGCACGTCCGCGGCGGCCAAGGATGCGGGGCAGGGAATGGCGCTCCGCGTCGCGTTCTTCGGCGGCGCGGTGATGGGGCTCTCGGTGGCGGCGCTGGGGCTGCTCGGCATCGGGGTCTGGTACTTCTTCCTGGGCGCCACGGGCATCAGCGACGCGGACTTCATCCGCTTCTCCGAGATCATCAGCGGCTACGCCATGGGGGCGAGCTCCATCGCCCTCTTCGCCCGCGTGGGCGGCGGGATCTACACCAAGGCGGCGGACGTGGGCGCGGACCTGGTGGGCAAGGTCGAGGCGGGGATCCCTGAGGACGACCCGCGCAACCCGGCGACGATCGCGGACAACGTCGGCGACAACGTGGGCGATGTCGCGGGCATGGGCGCCGACATCTTCGAGAGCTACGTCGGCAGCGTGATCGCGACGATCGCCATCGGCGCCAGCAGTGCGCTCTACGCGGCGAACCGGCTCGAGGCGGTGGCGCTGCCCGTCATCACCATCATGGTCGGGCTCGTCAGCTCCATGCTCGGCATCGGGCTGATGAAGGTGTTCGAGCGGATGAACCCCGCCAGCGCCCTGCGCACCGTGACGTTCGTCGCGGCCGGGTTGTTCGTGGTCATCATGTACTTCGTGGTGCGCGCGCTCGGCTTCGAGATCTTCGACCCGGCCACCTCCCGGGCTTACCCCGCGACGGGGCCGTTCTGGGCCATTGTCGTGGGCGCCGCCATCGGCATCCTGATCGGTTGGGCGACGGAGTACTACACGGCGGCCCGGCCGATCCGGCGCATCGCGGACGCCAGCCAGACGGGCTCTGCGACCAACATCATCACCGGTCTCGCGGTCGGCATGGAGTCGGCCGCCGTGCCGGTCCTCCTGATCGCGCTCGGGATCTGGGTCGCGTACTACTTCGCCGGCCTGTACGGGATCGGCATCGCGGCGGTCGGCATGCTCGCCACGGTGGGCGTCACCATGTCGGTCGATGCGTACGGCCCCATCGCGGACAACGCCGGCGGCATCTCCGAGATGAGCGGCCTCGGCCCGGAGGTCCGCCGCATCACCGACAGCCTGGACGCCATCGGCAACACCACCGCCGCGATCGGCAAGGGCTTCGCCATCGGCTCCGCGGCGCTCACCGCCCTCGCCCTCTTCAGCGCGTACGCGAGCGCCGTGGGCCTGCAGGAGGTCGGCCTCAACATCATCAACCCCGAGGTCGTCATCGGGATGCTCGTCGGCGGCGTGCTGCCGTTCTTCATCGCCGCCCTGACGATGACGGCCGTGGGGCGCGCGGCGGCCGGCATGGTGGCCGAGGTACGGCGCCAGTTCCGTGAGATCCCCGGCCTCATGGAGGGCACCGGCCGGCCGGACAGCGCCCGGTGCGTGGACATCTCCACCCGCGCCGCGCTGCGGGAGATGATCGCGCCCGGCCTCGTCGCGGTGGCGGTGCCCGTCATCGTCGGTTACATGAGCGTCCACGCGCTCGGCGGCCTGCTCGCCGGCGCCACGGTCACCGGCGTCCTGCTGGCGCTCTTCATGGCCAACTCGGGCGGCGCCTGGGACAACGCCAAGAAGTACATCGAGAGCGGCGCCTACGGCGGCAAGGGCTCCGAGTCCCACCGCGCGGCCGTCGTGGGTGATACGGTGGGCGACCCGCTCAAGGACACCGCCGGGCCGTCCATGAACATCCTCATCAAGCTGATGAGCATCGTGGCCCTCGTGCTGGCGCCGTGGTTCTCGCGGATCCACGCGGACGAGGCCGCGGCGCCTGTACAGGCGTTGATCGACGGCGCGCGCCAGATCCTGGCGGCGCTGTTCGGCTGAGCGGAGTCCAAGAGCGGAGTGACGGGGCGGCCGGCGCTGCCGGCCGCCCCGTCCGGCCTGCCCGACCCCGCCGGCCGCTACGGGTGCCCTGCACCCTCCGCCCCTCCGGCCGCTTCTTCCCCCAGAGCCCGTGAACGTCCGTGTCGCGGTCCGGGCCCCCGTCCCGCGGGCCCGGTCCCGGCGGTCACGGGCTTCGGGTGGGGTGGATGAGCACATTGGAACACAATAATTTAGAGTGAATCGTCCCGCCGGGACGCGCGTGCTGGAGAGCCGATGCCGAACCTGAAGCTGGGGATCGTCGGACTCCCCAACGTGGGGAAGTCCACGTTGTTCAACGCCCTCACCGCGGTGGGCGCGCCCGCAGAGAACTACCCGTTCTGCACGGTGGAGCCGAACGTCGGCGTGGTGGAGGTGCCCGACCCGCGGCTGGACCTGCTCGTCGAGCGGATCCAGCCCCGGGCGCGGACGCCCGCGACCGTGACGTTCGTGGACATCGCCGGGCTGGTGAAGGGGGCGTCGAAGGGTGAAGGGCTGGGGAACCAGTTCCTCGCCAACATCCGGGAGGTGGACGCCATTGTCCACGTGGTCCGTTGCTTCGATGACCCGGACGTCGGTCACGTGGAAGGCGCCGTGGACCCGGTCCGGGACCGCGCCGTGATCAACCTCGAGCTCGCGCTGGCGGATCTGCAGACCGTGGAGCGCCGGCTCGAGAAGGTGGAGAAAGCGGCCCGCTCGGGCGTCCGCGAGGCCCAGGTCGAGGCCGCGCTCCTCGGGCGGCTCAAGGACGCGCTGTCCGCGGGTGCCCCGGCCCGGGCGGTCGAGCCCGCAAGCGAGGAGGAAGCGCGCCTCCTCCGATCCTACAACCTGCTGACGGCCAAGCGGGTCCTGTACGTGGCCAACGTGGCGGAGTCCGACCTCCCGTCGGGGGACAACGCCTACGTCGCCGCGCTGCGGGCGGCGATCGAGGCGGACGGCGAGCCGGCCAGCCTCATCCCGGTGTGCGCACGGATCGAGGCCGAGCTGAGCGAGCTGGACCCGCAGGAGCGGGCCGCGTTCCTCGCCGAGCTGGGCCTGGAGCGGAGCGGCCTGGAGCGGCTCATCCGGGAGGGCTACCGTCTGCTGGGGCTCATCAGCTTCTTCACGGCGGGCGAGAAGGAGGTCCGGGCCTGGACGATCCGCGAGGGCACCCGTGCGCCCGAGGCCGCCGGCGAGATCCACTCCGATTTCGAGCGCGGCTTCATCCGGGCCGAGACGCTGAGCTGGGCGGACTTCGTCGAGGCTGGCTCGCTCAAGGCCGCCCGCGAGCGCGGGCTGGTCCGGAGCGAGGGGCGCGACTACGTCGTCCAGGACGGCGACATCATGCTCTTCCGGTTCAACGTGTGACGGCCGGCGCGCTGGACCCGCGCCGGCCGCGGTACACGTGTGGAGTTCGCCGCGGGCCCGGTCGTGCGCCCGGAGCGGAACGGGAGGGGTGAGGAGGTCGCCGACGCGGCGACGCGCTGGAAGGGGTGGACGTCTGGCGCCGTCGTCGCTACTTTTCAGTGCTCTACAAACTCCTGCTCCGCCCCGTTCGGGACGGGGCCGCCCAGTCCACAGGAGGGATTCGTGAGGGACTACGAGGTCGTCTACATCTTCGATTCGGCGGTGACCGAGGAGGCCATCGCCGAGAAGTTGGACCGCTTCCACGGGCTGGTGGCCGGCGACGGCCGTGGCGAGATCACGGCGGTCGACCACTGGGGGAAGCGGCAGCTCGCCTACCCGATCCGCAAGAAGCCCAACGGTTATTACGTCGTCGCACAGTTCCGCACGGCCCCGGAGTCGCTGCCGGAGTTCGAGCGTGCGCTGAAGCTGGACGAGGACGTCCTGCGCTACCTCATCGTCCTGCACGAGGGCGAGCCGACGGCGCCGATGTCCGTGGCGACGCGCGAGCCGCGGGTGCGCGATGAGGAGGAAGAGGAGGAGTGACGATGCGACGTCAGCGCAAGGCCTGCCCGCTGTGCGAGTCCGGCATCCGGCTGGTCAACTACAAGGATGAGAAGACGCTCTCCCGCTTCATCACGGAGCGGGGGAAGATCATGCCGCGGCGGATGACGGGGATGTGCGCGCGGCATCAGCGGCAGATCGGGACGGCGATCAAGCGCGCCCGGTTCATCGCCCTGCTCCCGTTCATTCGAGGGTACGAGGACTAGCGAGGTGATGGCGGGCCGGGCGCCGGGTTGGGGCACGGCCGCGTTCCTGGCGCTCGCGTGTGCCGGGTTGTCGGTGGTCGGGCCGGCGCCGCTGATCTTCGTCCCGCTCGCCGTTCTGCTGGTCGGCGCTCCGCCGGTCCAGCCCCGGCACGTCGTCTTGGGGCTCGCCCTCGGCGCCCTGGTGTTCCACGGCGGCGCTCGGCAGGGGCTGTGGCTGGGGGGGCGCGGCTGGGCGCTGCTGGTTGGGGCCTGGTTCCTCGTGGCCGTTCTGGCGCTGCCGCGGGCGACGTTCCTGGACCGCGGTCTGGCGGCGCTGGCGGGGGCGGCGGCCAGCGCGGCGGTCCTGTTCGGCGTGGTGCCGGACGCCTGGCGCACGTTCGATTGGGCGGTTCGCAGCGCTCTGTGGTCCGGCGTCAGCGACGCGGTGGCGGTGGGCGGCGCGGCGTTCGGCCAGCGGCCGTGGTGGCCCCAGGCGACCGACATGATGTACCGCCTCGCGGAGCTGCAGGCGGTGTTGTTCCCCGCGCTGCTGGCCCTGGCCACGCTGGCCGGACTCGCCGCCGCGTGGTTCGTCTTCGGGCGGGTCGCGAGGGGGGAGCCCGGGCCGTTGGGGCCGCTGCGCGAGTTTCGGTTCCGCGACGAGCTGGTCTGGCTGCTGATCGCCGGCATCGTCCTGATCCTCGTGGCCGACGGCGGTGCCGTCGAGCGGGCGGGCGCGAACCTCGTCGCGTTCATGGGGGCGCTGTACGTGCTGCGGGGCGTCGCCGTCGCGCTCTCCCTGGCGGGGACGCCCGGGCTGGCGAGTGCGCTGCTGGCGGCGCTCGCCCTGATGTTCCTTTATCCGCTGGTCATGGCCGCCATGTTCGTGGTGGGTCTGACCGATACGTGGCTGGACCTGCGCGGCCGAGCATCGTCGCGTGGTCCAGGATCCGGAGAGACGGGACCATGAAGAGCGTGAAAATCATCCTGCGACAGGACGTTCCGAACCTCGGGAGCGCAGGTGAGATCGTGTCCGTGAAGCCGGGGTACGCGCGCAACTACCTGCTGCCGCGCGGCTTCGCGTACGAGGCGACGGAGGCGAACCTCCGCCAGCTCGAGGAGGAGAAGCGTCGGGCCGAGCAGCGTGCTCGCCGTGCGTACCTGGAGGCGCGGCGGCGTGCCGCGGCGCTCGAGGGCATCTCGCTCACGTTCAAGGTGCGGGCGGGCGAGGAGTCCAAGCTGTTCGGTTCGATCACGGCGGCGGACATCGCGGACCGGCTGAACGAGCAGGGTCTCGACTTCCAGGTGGACCGGCGTGACGTCATGCTCGAGGAGCCGATCAAGAGCCTCGGCGTCTACTCGGTCCCCATCGACCTGCACAGCGAAGTGCGCCCCGAGATCAAGGTCTGGGTCATCAAGGAGGAGTGACGCCCGGGGTTGTGACCCTTCCCGCTCGAGCGGGGTTCCTAGGGCTGGAGCCACGCGGTTAGGCGTGCGCGGCGCGCCTTCGGCGCCTTCCCGGCGCGGCCGCCCGGCTGCGGGCCGGAGCGGCTTGATCTTGCCCCAGCCGTCCCCGCGGAGCGAGCCGGCACCCTGCCGGGCCTGCTCACCCGGGGGCTGGGGCGCGGGGCAGGGCTGGGGCCGGGGTGTCCGGAAGGCGCCGACCCGCGCGTTTCTCTCGATGAGGACAGCGGGCGGCTGAGGACTCCGGGCGGCCAACGGCGCCCAGGGCAGCTCGGGCCCGCCGGTTGGCTGGCCTGGATGATGCACGGTCCGCGCTCGCCACGACCGTGGCCGGGGAACCTTTGCTCCGGCTCGCGCCGGGAACCTCCTCCGGACGGCCGGACTTATTGGGAATGACGAGAACGGACCGCGATCAGCCCGGAGACCGCATGTCCGGAGCCGCTGCGCCCACGGCGTTGGAGCTGCCCGCCGCACTCGCCCGGGCAGCCGAGGCAGCCATCGACCGGAAGGCGCGCGAGCCGGTCATCCTCGACCTTCGGCGCCTCTCGGACGCAACCGACTACTTCCTCATCGTCCACGGCACCTCGGATCTCCACGTCAAGGCCATCGCGGAGCACATCATCGAGGAGCTGGACCGCGAGGGTGTGCGCCCCGACCACGTGGAAGGCCTCCGCGGCGGCCGCTGGGTGCTGATCGACTACATCGATTTCGTCATTCACGTGTTCCACCCGGCCGCTCGCGAGTTCTATCAGCTCGAGCGCCTCTGGGGCGATGCGCCCGTGCACGTCCTGGAGGCCTGAAGGGGGAGCAGGTCATGACCCAACGACTCCTGGTCGCCGTCGCGGCCCTGGCCGCGGCAGCGTTGGTCGGCGCCAGCCCCGCGTCCGCGCAGTACTTCGGACGGAACAAGGTCCAGTACCGCGCCTTCGATTTCAAAGTCATCAAGACCGCGCACTTCGACATCTACTTCTACGACCAGGAGCGCGAGGCGGCGCTGGACGCGGCGCGGATGGTGGAGCGGGCCTACGCAAGGCTCTCGCGCATCCTCCAGCACGAGTTCCGTGAGCGCAAGCCCATCATCCTGTACGCATCCCACACGGACTTCCAGCAGACGAACACGCTGCCGTTCTTCATCGATGAGGGCACCGGGGGCGTCACGGAGTCCCTCAAGAACCGCGTCATCCTCCCGTTCACCGGCTCGTACGCGGACTTCGAGCACGTGCTGACGCACGAGCTCGTGCACGCGTTCCAGTACGACATCATCTTCCGCCGTGGCGTGATCTCGGAGGCGAGCCCGTTCGCGACGCGCCTGCCGCTGTGGTTCATGGAGGGCATGGCCGAGTACCTCTCCCTGGGCCGCATCGATGCGCTGACCGCCGCGTGGCTCCGCGACGCCGCTCTCGCAGGTTACCTGCGCAGCATCGACGAGATGAACCGGCGGGACGACTATCTGTCGTACCGCTTCGGCCAGTCTCTCTGGGCGTACATCGGCTCGAAATGGGGCGACGAGGTCGTGGGCGTGCTGCTCCAGAAGGCGCCGCGGGTCGGCATCGAGCGCGCCTTCCAGTCCACGCTCGGGATCACGCTCCAGGAGCTGAACGACGAATGGATGGCGGCGGTCCGGCAGACGTACCTGCCCCAGGTGGCCGAGTTCCAGCGTCCGGACCACTTCGCGCGCCGCCTGACGCACCACGAGAAGCTGGACGATCCCTGGTTCCTCGCCCCGGCCATCTCGCCGGACGGCCAGAAGATGGCGTTCCTCTCGCAGCGGGACGGCTTCTTCTTCGACCTCTGGCTGGCGGACGCGCGCACGGGAGAGATCAAGCGCAAGCTGATCGAGGCTGCGCGTGATCCGGACTTCGAGTCGCTGCGCTACCTGACGTCGTCGGCAGCCTTCTCGCCCGACGGCCGATATCTCGCCTTCGCCGCGCAGATCGGCGGGCAAGACGCGCTCTACATCATGGATGTCGAGCGCAAGACGATCAGGAAGAAGCTGCGGTTCGACCTCAACGGCATCACCAACCCGAGCTGGTCGCCGGACGGGACCCGCCTGGTCTTCACCGGTCTGGACGGCGGCATCAGCGACCTCTTCATCACGGACCTGGACGGCAATCTCCAGCGGCTGACGAACGATCGTTACGCCGACCTGTTGCCGGCGTGGTCGCCGGACGGCTCGGTCATCGCCTTCAGCACGGATCGGGGTGAGCAGACGGATTTCGACCGGCTGCGCTACGGCAACCTCCGCGTCGCGTTGTATCACCTGGAGTCGGGGGAGATCGAGCTGCTGCCGCACCAGGACGTGGGCAAGAACCTGAACCCGGTCTGGTCGCCGGACGGCCGGTCGCTGGTTTGGGTGAGCGACCGGACGGGGACGAACAACCTCTACCTCTTCGATCTGGACACCAAGGGGTTTTACCGGATCACGGACGTGCTCAGCGGCGTGATCGGCATCACGCAGTTGAGCCCGGTGCTCTCCTGGTCGAAGGACGGGCGGCTGCTGTTCCTGTACTTCGAGCAGGCCGGATACAACATCTACGCCGTGGAGGACCCACGCGGCCTGGAGCGCGTCGCGGTCGCCGACCTGCCGGCCGAGGCGGCGCCGGCGCCGGTGGCGGGCAACATCGCCGCGCCGGCCGCGCCGTCGGCGGAGGAGCGGTCGGCGGAGCCGGACAGCTCGCGGACCCGCGGGTTCATCGCCTCCTATTACCGGGACGGCGACCAGTTCCGGCCGAGCGCCCACCTGCCGGACACGCCGGTCACGGAGGGGCCCGTGTCGGTGATCGCGCTGCTGGACAGCGCCGACCTCGCCCTGCCCGACACCAGCGACTTCGAGATCCGCGATTACGCGGTCAAGTTCACGCCGGACATCGTGGGGCGCCCGACCATCGGCGCGCAGGTCGGCGGCTACTACGGCAACGGCATCTACGGCGGGAGCTACATCGCGTTGTCGGACATGCTGGGCAATCACAACATCCTGCTGGCCGGCAACGTGAACGGCTCGTTCTCCGACGCCACCTTCTTCGCCGGCTACAGCTTCCTGCGCACGCGCGCCAACTTCGGTGTGGCGATGGAGCAGGTGCCGTTCTATCGCTACGTCACCGGCGGCCTTCTTGGCATTGAGCGGGACGGGCAGCAGGAGCCGGCGTGGGTGGACGTCTTCGACCGCGACGTGATCCGCACGGCGCAGGCGATGATCGCCTACCCGTTCAGCACGTTCCGCCGCCTCGAGCTCGGGGTGAGCGGCACGTCCATCACGCGGGATCGGCTGGTCCGTGGCTACACGGCGCGGACCGGGAGCCGCGTGGACGAGGACTTCCGCCTCTTCGACGCCGCCTTCGTGCAGCCCGTCGCGGCGCTGGTGTTCGACAACTCGTTGTTCGGCGCGACAGGGCCGATCTACGGTCGCCGCTACCGGCTCCAGGCGTCGCGCACGCTCGGCGAGTACACGTTCAGCGAGTTCCTGCTGGATTTCCGCAACTACTGGAACTGGAAGCGGCGGGTCGTGTTCGCGTCGCGCCTGATCGGCCTCGTGCGCACGGGCCAGGACGCCGACTGGTTCGCCGTCTACTGGGGCGGACCCTACTTCCTGCGCGGCTACGACGGCAATTCGTTCGACGTGGACAGCGACGAGTGCCGGGAGCTGGCGGCCGGATCGGTCTCGAGGTGCCCGGTCCGCGACCAGCTGATCGGCTCCAGCGCCGCGATCATGAACCTCGAGCTGCGCTTCCCCATCATCACGGAGCTCCAGATCGGCTTCCTGGGCAACTTCCCGCCGGTGGACGCGGTGGCGTTCTTCGACGGCGGCATGGCGTGGGACAACCGGGTCTGCCTCCAGCAGGACCTCACGCAACCCGACGACTGCCGGCTGGGCGCGTGGCGGGATGTGACCGTGGTCTGGGACCGCAAGCCGGGGCAGGATCCGTTCCTGGTGCGGGAGCCGCTGTTCAGTTACGGTTTCGGGCTCCGCTTCAACATCTTCTACACGGTGCTGCGGCTCGACTACGCGTTCCCGCTGAACCGGCCGGACCGGAGCGGGCGGTTCTCGGTGTCGTTCGGCCCGTCTTTCTGAGGGGAATCGCAGCGGAAACGATCAGGGCCCCGGCCGTTCGGCCGGGGCTTTTGCGTTCGGGCCGGCGTGCCCTTATCATTGGACCGTTCATCAGACGGGGGCTGTGACCGACGCTGCGGCGGGTCCGGGCGGTGGCCCCTTCGTGCGCCGATCACGCAAGACCTTACCGCACCAGAGTCCCATGAGCCAGGTTGGATGGCCCACGGCTGTGGCCTTTGATCCGGGCGCGGACGAGTTTCCCGCGTCGCTGGAAACGCTCGCGGCCTTGCCGCCCCAGAAGCTCAGGTCTCTGCTCCTGATCGCGGGGCCGCAGGCGCTGGCCTCGGGCTGGGCGGCCCGCACGGCCGTCGCGGTGGCGGCGGGGCTGACCGCGCGCGGGCGGCGTGTGGTCTTGCTGGACCTCTGCCTGACCGACCCTGAGGTGCACGGGCTCCTCGGCGTCGAGAACGTGGAGGGCGTTGCGGACGCGTTCCTCTTCGGCGTGCCGCTGAAGCGGCTGGCGCGTCAGCTGCCGGACCGGTCGTTCGCGTTCGTGCCCGCGGGCGCGTACGTCCCGGATCCGGCCGAGATCCTGACGCATCCGCGCTGGGATCACGTGCTGCGCGAGTTCGCGAACAGCGACACGCTGCCGGTTGCGCTGGTGCCGGCGGGGGTGACGGGATTGGAGGAGTTGGCCCGCCGCTTCGGCGCGGCGGCGATCCTCGGCGCGCCGGGCGAAGCGGAAGCGGTGATGGCGGGGCTGCCGCCGGAGTGCGCGGTGATGGCGACCGTGCGGCCGGCTGCGGGCCGTGCGGGCGCCGAAGGCGAGGAGCCGGATCCGCTGGCCGTGCTGCTGGCGGAGGTCTCGCGGGGCGGAGACGAGGAGCGGGACGAGCCGCCGCTCCTGCGCCAGGCGCTGGTCTGGGTCGCGGTGGGCGCGCTGGTCGTGCTGGCCGGGTTCGCGGCGTGGGTCGCGTACCGGAGCCTCGGCGGCCGGTCGGCCGTCGAGCCGCTCGAGCCCGTCGCGCGGTTCGAGGCGACGCCCGAGCCGCCGGCGCCGCCGCCCCCAGAACCGGAGATCGTGCCCCGGCCGATCGAGACGCCGGTCCCGTACTCGGTGCAGATCGAGGCGCACGAGGATCCGCGGGCCGCGGCGGAGCGCGTGGCCGCCCTGCGCCGGGCCGAGCCCGGGATGGAGTTCTACGTCGTGCCGGCGAACGTCGCGGGCGTCCTCTACTACCGGGTCATGGCCGGGCCGGCCGCGGACCTCGCCACGGCGCAGGCACTCATGCAGCGGCTCGTGGAGGCGGGCCACAAGGCCTCGGCCGAGGCGTGGGCCCTGGCGCCGACCCGGTGGGCGTTCTACCTCGGCGACTTCGACACGCGCAACGCGGCGCGCGCCCGGGGCGACGAGCTCGCCGCCGAGGGCATCCCCACGTACGTCGTCGAGATCCCTTACGAACACGGGCCGTCGCGCTACCGGCTGTACGCGGGCGCCTATCGGACCCCGGGTGAGGCCCGGGTGCTGGAGGACATGCTGCGCCGCGCCGGCTACGAGCCGCAGCTCGTCGAGCGGAAGGGACGTCCGGCTCTATGAAGTTGAAGCGGCTGTCGCTCCACGGGTTCAAGTCGTTCGCCGACCCGACGGAGCTCCGGTTCCACGAAGGCATCACCGCGATCGTCGGCCCGAACGGCTGCGGGAAGTCCAACATCAGCGACGCCATCCGCTGGGTGCTGGGTGAGCAGCGGGCCTCGGCGATCCGCGGCTCGAAGATGGAAGAGGCGATCTTCCAGGGCACCGCGGAGCGCCGCGCCGTCCATCGGGCCGAGGTCTCGCTCGTCTTCTCCAACGACGACCGCAAGCTGCCGATCCCGCACGACGAGGTCGAGATCCGGCGCATCGTCTTCCGCGAGGGTGGCAGTGAGTACGAGCTGAACCGCACGGCGTGCCGCCTGAAGGACATCCTGGACCTGTTCCGTGACACGGGGCTGGGCGCCAACTCCTACTCGGTGATCGAGCAGCGGCAGGTGGACGCGATCCTGTCCGACCGGGCGGAGGAGCGGCGGCAGCTCTTCGAGGAAGCGGCAGGCATTGGCCGCTACAAGGACAGGCGGAAGGCCGCACAGCGGCGTTTGGAAGCGGCGGAGGCGGACCTGGCGCGTCTCCAGGACCTCGTTGCGGAGGTCGAGAGCAAGGTCCGCAGCCTGGCGCGGCAGAAGCGGCGGGCGCAGCGGTATCGCGAGCTGCGGGCGCGCCGTCTCGCGCTGGAAGTGGCCGTGGCCGGCTTCGAGCTGGAGGAGGTGCGGGCGGTCCTCGAGACGACGACGCGCCGCCTGGAGGAGCTGGGCAAGGAGGAGCCGGCGGCGCGGGCGGCGCTCGCCGCGGCCGAGGCCGACCTCGAACGGCTGCGGCTGGAGGCCGCGGATGCGGCGCGCGCCCGGGCGGCCGCGGCGGGCCGGCTGGAGGAGACGACCCGGCGGATCGCCGAGCGCGAGCGCGAGCTGGCGATCGCCGAGGAGCGGCGCCTGCACGCGGAGCGCCGGCTGGAGCAGATCGCCGCGGAACGGGAAGAGCTCAAGCAGCGGAGCGCCAGCCTGGAAACAGAGCGCGCCGCGCTGGAGGCGGAACGCGCCCGGGCCGCGGAAGAACTGGCCGGGCTGCGGGCTCGCCTCCAAGAGATGCAGGAGCGGTTGCGTGGGCTCCGGGAGGCGCTGGCCGAGAGCCGGCGGGCCGAGGAGAGCGCGCGCACGGAGGATGAAGAGCTCCGCCGGCGGCTGGCGCAGCTCGAGTCGGCCGCTGCCGCGGCGGAGGCGCGTGCGGCCGAGGCGGACGCCCGGCTCGAGCGGCTGAAGACGGAGCAGGAGGACGTCGGCGCCGAGCTGTCCCGGCTGGAAGAGCAGGGGGACCTGTTCACGCAGCGGGCGCAGGAGCTGGCCGCGGCACGCGATGCGCTGGAAGCCGAACGCCGTGCGTGCGCGGAGCGGCTGGAAGCGGCGCGGCTTGAAGAGTCCCGTGCACGCCAGGCGCTGATCGAGGCGGAGGATCGCGCGAACCGGATCGCGGTGCGGCTCGCGGCGGAGGAGGCGCTCGAACGGGACGCTGCGGGGCTTGGGCCGGTCGCCGCGGCGGTGCTGGGCGCCCGCGGGGAGCTGGCCGGCGTGCTGGGCCCGCTGGCCGAGTTCCTCCGCGCCAGCGACGAGCGCGCCGCGTTGATCGAGGGCACACTCGGGTCGCTGCTCCAAGTGCTGGTGGTGAGCGACCCCTCGGCGGTGGACGCCGTGCGGCGGTGGCTCCAGGAACGCTCCGCCGAGCTCGAGCCCGGGGCTGTCGCGATGCTGGCCCGCGAGCGGATCGCGTTGGTCGAGCAGTTGTTGGATGCGGTCGAGTTCGCGGGTCAGCCGCCGGCGGAGCCGGTCCTGCTCGGCAGAGCCGAGCGGATCGAGCGCCTGCGGGCCGAGCTGGCGGAAGCCGAACGGGAGCGCGAGGCGCGGGCCTCGGAGCGGGAGGCCGCCCGGGAACGCGTCGCCGCGGCGGAAGCCGCGTACCGCGATGTGGACGCCCGGATCCAGGCCGTGGAGCTGGAGCTGCGGCGCACCCACGCGGACGAGCAGGCGCGGACCGCCCAGCGCCGCCGGGCCGAGCGCTTGCGGGAAGGCATCCTGCGCCAGAGGGAGGTCCTCCGGCAGGCGGCGGCCGAGTCGCGGGCCGCGGCGGAAGCGGCCCGGCAGGAGCGGGCCCGGGTGGAGCAGGAGCTGGCCGCGAAGCACGAGGCTGTGCGCGAGCTGAGCCGGCTCGCAGCGGAGCGTCAGGCCGCCTTCGACGCGGCGCGGGACGAGGAGGCCGAGTTCCGCGTCGTCCACGCCCAGGCGGAGGGCGCCCTCGCGGCGCTGGAGCGCCGCTTCGCCGCGACGAACGAAGCCCTGGAGCACGCCCGGATGCGACTGGCCGCGCTGGACCGCGAAGAGGTCGACCACCGCGAGGCCATCGTGCAGCTCGACGACCTCCGCGCCGCCGCCGCAGCCGAGCTCGAGCGCCTGTTCGCGGCGCGCGACGAGCTGGAGGCCGAGCTCCGCGGCCTCGACCAGCAGGCGGAGCAGGCCATGGCCGCGGCCGAGGAGCTCGAGGCGCGGACCAAGGAACTGCGCAGGGCCGCCGAGGAGCTCGCTGAAGAGCGGCACCGCCTGGACCTGCTGCGCACGGAGCAGGAGGGGGCGAGCCGCCGCATCCGCGAGCGCTTGGAGGCCGAGTGGGGGCGGCCGTTCGCCCAGCTCCAGCAGGAGGCGGAGCCCGTCGAGGGTGAGCCCGATGCGCTCCGCGCAGAGCTCCAGGCCGTCACCGCCGATCTCGACCGTCTCGGCCCGGTCAACATGCTCGCGATGGAGGAGTACGAGGAGGAGAGCAAGCGGCTCGAGTTCCTCACGGCGCAGCGCGACGACCTGGTCCGGGCTCGCGACGACCTCCAGGCAGCGATCCGTCAGATCAACCGCACCGCGCGGCAGCTCTTCATGGAGACGTTCGAGCAGATCCGCGCGAACTTCCGCCGGACCTTCGAGACGCTGTTCCAGGGCGGCGAGTGTGACATCTGGCTGGCCGACCCGGACGACCCGCTCGAGTCGCCCATCGAGGTCTCGGCTTCCCCGCGTGGCAAGCGGACCCAGCGGATCCACCTGCTGAGCGGCGGCGAACGCGCGCTCACCGCGCTCTCGCTGCTGTTCGCCATCTACCTGGTCAAGCCGAGCCCGTTCTGTGTGCTGGACGAGGTGGACGCGCCACTGGACGAAGCCAACATCGGGCGCTTCCTGGCGATGCTCCAGCAGTTCAAGAGCGAAACCCAGTTCATCGTCATCACGCACAACCCGCGCACGATGGAAGCCGCGGACTGGATCTACGGCGTGACGATGGAGGAGCCGGGTGTGAGCTCGATCGTCGGGGTTCGGTTGGATGAAGTCCTGGCCGGAGCCGGATCGCCGGCGTGAGCCGCGCCATCGGCTCGGCGCGCCGGGGAGGCCGAGCCGTGTCCTCTTCGCGTTGGCCCCCCTCGTGGCGGCCGGCCCGCCGGCCGACCAGGACGCCAGTCGCTGGCTCGGCGCCGTGGATTCGCCGGGCCAGCCGCCGGGGTTCCCAGGCCGCGGTCCCGCGGCCGAAGGCCGGACCGAGCCGGAGGTGGTCGGGCGGGGCCAGCGCTTGCGGGCAACGTCGTTCGCCGGGACGGGCCGGGACCAGTTCACGAACGGGGCACACGCCGCGGCGACGCTTCCGGGCGGCGCAGCGGCGATCGTGATGCAGTCGCTCCGGGATTTGCCGGGCGGAGCGGACGCCGCGGCGGCGCTCGGCGCGCTGATGGAGCCCGGTAGGAACGCCCACGCGCCCGGAGGAGCGTTGGGGGACGGCCTGCCGCGGCGGCGTCTCGCGATCCTGTTCCCGGAGGGCGTCCACCCGCCGCCGCTCGCCAGGGTCGGGGAGGCGGGCGTGCTCCAGACCCTCGGTCCGCGTGGCGAGTGGACGGTCGGTCGCGCGAATCCCCTCGCCGGGCACCTCGTCTACGGGCTGGAGCTGGCCGACGATCCCGGATTCACGCGCGTACGGCACCGGGGACGGCGTCGTGGCCGGCAGCGCCCTCGGGCTCGAGCGCGCGTCCGCCTCCAGCGCCCGGTTCCGGGGGCGCGTCGTGGCGCGTCGCCACGACGGCTTCGAGTCCGCGAGCGCTCCGAACGGCCCCTCCAGCGTTCCCGAGTGGGTGCGCCTCGACACCCTCGCGGGCCCCGGTCCCATGTCCATCGAGACGGCGCGTCCGCGGTTCCGGTGGTGGGCGGTCCCGGCCCCACCGCTCAGCGGCTCGCCCCCTCCGACGTGCAGATCCTCTCCGCCCGCGGCGCGGAGGTCGTGCTCGAGGTCCCGAACCTGTGCACGGGCACGGTCACGCTGGCGGTGCCCCGCGCCTGCCACCACCCGTACCTGTGGCGCGGGATCGCGCGCCCACCCCTGGTCGTCGCGGACACCGCCGAGAGCGGGGCGTCGTTCGTGGTCACCAGCCGGGTACTCCCGCCGGGGACGCTGCTCCGCACAGGACTTCCCGAACCCGGTCCCGCGTCCGGAGCCGGGGCGGAGCCCCACGCGCCTCTGGTTCGAGCTCCACGAGCCGTCGCCGGTCGAACGGACCATCCACGACTTGCGCGGCCACCTCGGCCGCTGTCTCATTCCCGACCGGACTCTGCCCCGTCGTCCTGGCCACGGGGCTGTACGGCCGGGAAGGCCGGGGGGAGCCCCCGTGCGTGCGGACGCCGTGGGACGGCCAGGACGACAACGGCCGACCGATGCCTCGCGGTGCCCGCATCGTCCGGTTGTCCGCCGCTGAGCAGGTAATCACGCGGCGGATCGTGTCCCTACCGGACCGCTCGTGAGGAGATCGTGAGACTGACCATCGTCGGATCCGGGACGGCAGCGCCGCATCCGTGGCGTGTGAGCGCCGCGCACCACATCCGTGCCGGCAACATCTCGCTCCTGCTCGACTGCGGGCCCGGCGCGGTGCACCGCATGGCGGCGGTGGGCGTGGCGTGGCACCGCATCACCCACATCGCGGTGAGCCATTTCCACACCGACCACGTCGGCGACCTCCCGATGCTGCTCTTTTCGCTGAAGTACACGCTGCCGACGCCGCGCAAGGAGGAGCTGACGCTGCTCCTGCCGCCGGGCGGCGCCGCGTGGATCGAACGACTGGCTGCGGCGTTCGGCCCGTACATCCTCGATCCAGGCTTCGCCGTCCACGTGCGCGAGGTGGCCCCCGGAACTGCGCTGGAGCTGGGTGGCGGCGCGCGCATCGTCGCCCGCGAGACGCCCCATACGGAGGAGTCCGTCGCCTATCGCGTGGAGGTCGGCGCGCGCTCCGTCGGCTATACCGGGGACACGGGCGTGGACGAGGGGCAGGAGGAGTTCTTCCGCGGGGTGGACGTCCTGATCGCCGAGTGCTCGCTTCCGGACGACCTGGCCATGGACGGGCACCTGACCCCCGCCAGGGTGGCCGCCCTCGCGCAGGGCGCGGAGCCCGGTCACCTCGTCTTGACACACCTCTACCCGCAGCTCGACGGGCTCGATGTGGCCGCCCTGGTCCGCGCCGCCGGCTGGACCGGCTCGACGACCGTCGCCTATGACGGGCTACGCATCTCGCTGCCGGAGGGGTGAGTTCCCGGCGGCGGGCGATCCCTGGACGCCTGTTGGGCGGTCGCGTAATTTGGCCCGACCGCCGAAAATGAGTCTCGCCACGGAGTCGGGGCGACCATGCTGATCGTGATGGCGCACACGGCGACCGAGGAGGATGTCCGCCGGGTCGTCGAGGTGATCGAGGAGATGGGCTACCAGGCCAGGCCGATCCCCGGCCGTCAGCGCACGGCCGTCGGGCTGATCGGCAACGACGGCCGCGTGGACAGCAGCCGCCTGGAGTCGCTGCCCGGCGTGCTCCAGGTGATCCACGTCACCCAGCCGTACAAGCAGGTCTCGCGCGAGTGGCGGCCCGAGCCCACCGTCATCGAGTTGACCAACGGTACGGTCATCGGCGGCAAGGACATCGTGCTGATGGCGGGACCGTGCGCCGTCGAGTCCGAGGAGCAGATCCTCACCATCGCCCGGCGGCTGCGCGCGGCCGGCGCCACGGTCCTGCGGGGAGGCGCGTTCAAGCCCCGGACCTCGCCGTACTCCTTCCAGGGGCTCGGCGTCAAGGGCCTCGAGCTGCTCGCCCGCGCCCGGGAAGAGACCGGGCTCGCGATCGTCACCGAGGCGCTCGAGCCCGACACGGTGGACCTGGTGGCCGAGTACGCGGACATCATCCAGATCGGCGCCCGGAACATGCAGAACTACCCGCTGCTGCGGCGGGTGGGCCGGACGGGCAAGCCGGTCCTCCTCAAGCGCGGCCCGGCCGCGACGATCAAGGAGCTGCTGCTCAGCGCCGAGTACATCCTCGCGGAGGGGAACGACCAGGTCATTCTGTGCGAGCGCGGCGTGCGCGGCTTCGACGAACACACCCGCAACCTCCTCGACCTCACCGCCATCCCGGTCGTGAAGTCGCTCTCGCACCTGCCCATCATCGCGGACCCGAGCCACGGCACGGGCGTCCGCAGCAAGGTGACGCCGATGGCGCGCGCCGCGATCGCTGCAGGAGCGGACGGTGTGATCGTGGAGGTCCATCCCGACCCGGACCGGGCGCTCTCCGATGGCGCGCAGTCGCTGACGCCCGAGCAGTTCGAGGACCTCGTCGCGCAACTCCGGCTGATCGCTGGGGCGATCGGCCGCGACCTGGTGCCTGCGCTCTCGGCGAAGGAAGTGGGGCTCGTCCCATCCGCCTAGCGCAGCGACTCGCCCCGCTATGGCGTTGCCGCGGCCCGCGCCGATGTTCATGGCATGGGCGCGGGACACGAGCTCGGACGCCGAAGCGAGGCCCTCGCCGCCGAGCTGCTGGAGGCGGCGGGCTGGCGCATCCTGGCGCGCAACTTCCGCTATCGCCGCAAGGAGATCGACCTCATCGCGCGCAGAGGCGGCGTCGTCGCGTTCGTCGAGGTCAAGGCGCGCGCCGGCCCGGCGTTCGGCCATCCGCTGGAAGCGGTGACCGCCGCCAAGCGGCGCGAGATCGAGACGGTGGCGCGGGCATGGGTGGCGCGGTTCGGGAGGCCCGGCGACACGTACCGGTTCGACACCGTCGCCGTGGTGTGGGAGAAAGGGAAGCCGCCCCGCTTCCAGCACGTCGAGGACGCGTGGCGGCCGTGAGCCGGGCTCACTCGCCCGCCTGCTCCTGCAGCATCTCACCGACGCGGGTCATGCCGCGGCCCCGTTCGACGAGCGTACGTCCCAGGCGAGCCAGCAACTCGCGCGGCGCCTCCTCGGGCACGCGGCGGAACCGCCGGATCTCCTCCACCGTGATGCCCAGCGCGAGCGCCAGCTCCTCTTCCGTGCCCATGAACAGGTCTGCCGCCCGTTTGAAATCCAGCCCTGCCACCGTCACCCCCTTCGTTCCGTACCGATCAGCCGCAGGTGCTCGACGATGAGGCAACGGTCCTGCACGACCAGGATGCCGGCGCGGGCCAGCTCTTCCGCCGCGGCGTCGTTGCGGATGCCGAGCTGGAACCACACGGCGTGGGGCTTCTTGGCGATGATGTCAGGGAGGTGTGGCGGGATGTCGTCCGGCTTCCGGAACACCTCGACGATGTCGACGGGCTCCGGGATGTCTGCCACGCGCCGGTAAACCCGTTCGCCCAGAATCTCGGTGACCTCGGGATAGTAGACGGGCACCGGGATGATGCGGTATCCCGCGGCCTGGAGCCGGCGCGGCACGGCGTGGGCCGGCCGGTCGGCGCGCGTCTCCGGTTTGATGCCCAGGACCGCGATGGTGCGGGTGCGCTCGAGGAGCGCGCGGATGCGGTCGTCGTCTTCGAGGATGCGCTGGGACCAGTCGTTCATGTCGTTGCAGGGCAAGGTGAAACGCTCGCCGGTTCCGCCTTGACTCGCGCCCCGGCCGCCGCTAGCTTTCCAGGAGCGCCCCAGGCCCGTAGGACGCGAGCTCACGAACCCCGTCAGGACCCCGCAGGTAGCAGCGGTAAGTGCAGCGGACGTCGCTACGGCTCGCCTGGGGCGTCTTGCGTCCGGCAGCCGGCACCCGGCGGCGCCGCGCGGGTAGACGGGGTGGGGCGGGGCCCTCCGCCGCCCTCCAACGTTGCCCACCTCTCCGGGAATCGCAAGAGAGTGCAATGAGCAGGAAAGCACTGGCCCGTCTCTACCGGCCCCGGCGGTTCGGCGAGATGGCCATGCAGGAGCACGTCTCCGAGACGCTGAAGGCGGCGGTCGCGCGAGGGCGCACGGCGCACGCCTACCTGTTCACTGGCCCGCGCGGCGTCGGCAAGACCACGGCGGCGCGCGTGCTGGCCATGGCACTCAACTGCGATTTCCGGAGCGAGGACGGCGAGCCGTGCGGCGAGTGCGAGTCGTGCGTGCGCATCTGGGCAGGTCAGACGTCGCTCGACGTGGTGGAAATCGACGCGGCGTCGAACCGCGGCGTGGACGACGCGCGCGAGCTGCGCGAGCGGGCCATGTACGCGCCGACGGACGAGCGGCGCTACAAGGTCTACATCATCGACGAGGCCCACATGCTGACCCGGGAGGCGTGGAACGCGCTCCTCAAGATCCTCGAGGAGCCGCCGCCGCGGGTCATCTTCGTGTTCGCGACGACGGAGCCACAGAAGATCCAGCAAGCGGCTCCACCGATCCTCTCCCGCTGCCAGCGCTTCGATTTCCGGCGCATCAGCGTGGCCGGCATCGTCCAGCGGCTCCGCGAGGTCCTGGCGGCCGAAGGGCTGGAGGCGGAGGAGGAGGCCCTCTACCTGCTGGCGCGTCGCGCCGACGGCGGCATGCGGGACGCCCTCTCGCTGCTGGACCAGGTCCTCGCCCTGGCAGGCCGTCGCCTGACCGCGGCGGACGTGCGCCGCGTCCTCGGCCTCGTGGGCGAGGAGCTCTACCTCGAGCTGTTCCGCTTGATCGCCGAGCGCAGGCACGCGGGCGTGTTCCACTTCGTGGCGCGCCTCGTGGACGAGGGCTACGACTTCGCCGACTTCTACCGCGGCCTGGCCGATGCGCTGCGCGCGCTGCTGGTGTGTCGCCTCGAGGGACCGGCCGCCGCAGACGTGCGGGAGGACCTCAAGCCGCAGTTCGCAGAGGTCGCCGAGAACTTCGCCGTCGGCGACCTGCTCCGCATGCTCGCACAGGTCGCCGAGCTGGATACGGAAGGGAGGTTCCGCAAGAGTGGCAACCCACGGATCCAGCTGGAAGCCCTGCTGCTCCGCTTCACCCACCTGGATCGCACGGTGGAGCTGGAAGAAGTGCTCCGCGCCGCGGCCGGGGTAGGCGACGCCGCAGCGCTCCCGCCGCGCGGCGCTGCCGCCGTCGAGCCCCTGCGTCCGGCCGCCCGTCCCGCTCCGGCCGCGCCGCCGGCCCCTGGTCCCGCGCCGGTGAGGGCCGCCTCGCCGGCCGCGAGCGCACCCGAGCGACAGCCGGCTCCGGCACCTCCGACACCCACGGCGCCAGCGGCGGCCGACGTCGAGACGGTCGAAGCACACCTGCGCCGCATCGCCGACAGCGGCGACGGGATCAGGGGGTTGAAGGTCTTCCTCCGGGCCGCCCGCGTGGTCGCCGTCGAACAACGACACGTCGTCGTTGAACTGCCCCCGGGGCCGGGGCTGGACCGGCTCACGTCCGACCGGGCCTTGCGAGAGCGTCTGGCCGAACGGCTCGGCGAGTCCCTCGGTCGGCCCGTGGAGCTGGAAGTCCGTGCGGCCAGCGCACCCACACCTGCCGAGCGCCTGACCCCCGAACGCGTCAAGGAGGAGCAGCTCGCCCGGCTGGCGCGGGAGGAACCCGTCCTCGGCAGGGCGGTAAGAGAATGGGAGCTGGAGCTCCGGGACTAATACGCCCGGGGACGGCTCCCGCTTGCGCGCCTGCGGACGGCGCGCCTAGATTTTTTGGGACCCTATCTCGCGGTCTAGGGATCACGGTTCCATGACGAACCTCCAACAGATTCTCCAGGTGGGCCAGCAGGTCCAGGCCCGTCTCTCCCAGCTACAGACCGAGCTGCGGAACCGCACGTTCACCGTGTCCAGTGGCGGCGGTATGGTCACGGTGACCGCCGACGGCCGCGGCTTGATCCGCGAGGTTCGCATCGATCCGACGATCGTGGATCCGAACGACGTCGAGATGCTCGAGGACCTCGTCCTCGCCGCGGTCTCGGAGGCGCAGAAGCGGGCGCAGCAGGTCTACGAAGAGGAACTCCGGAAGCTCACGGGCGGCATTCCGCTGCCGTTCCAGTTGCCGAACCTGCCGTGATGGCCGCCGCGGGCAGGGGGGAGGAACCGGTTGGCGGCAATTGAGGATCTCGCCAGCGAGTTCGCTCGCCTGCCGGGCATCGGTCGCAAGACCGCACTCCGGCTGACTTACTACCTTCTCAAGCGTCCGCCGGACGAGATCCGGCGCCTGGCACGCGCGCTCGATGCGGTCGCAGACCGCATCCGCGCGTGCTCACAGTGCGGCAACCTGACCGAGTCGGATCCGTGCGAGTACTGCTCGAATCCTCGTCGCGATCCGACGCTCATCTGCGTCGTCGAGGAGGCGTCGGACATCGCGGCGATCGAACGGACGGGCGAGTACAACGGCCTCTACCACGTACTGGCGGGCCGGCTCTCTCCGCTGGAGGGGATCGGCCCCGACGAGCTCAACGTGGCGTCCCTCATGGCGCGGCTAGGGAACGGGTCCAGGGTCCGGGAGGTGATCCTGGCCACGAACCCGAGCGTGGAAGGTGAGGCGACCGCCGTGTATCTCCAGAAGCTGATCCAGCCGCTGGGGATCCGCGTCACTCGCCTGGCGCGGGGGCTGCCCGTGGGCGGGGATCTGGAATACGCGGACGGTGTGACGATCGCACAGGCGCTCGCGGGGCGCCGCGAGATGTAGCAGGAGCCGCAATCATGTCGAACCGGGTTGCACGCACGGCAGGGCTCATCCTCCTGGGAGTGGCCGCCGCGGCCATCCTCGGCACGCTGCTGGTCCGAGACCAGATGTCGCGCCATCGCCGCGACCTCTTCAGTTCGCACCCGCTTCGACGCCTGGCGGCCCTGGGTTACCTGGCGCGGCACGAAGCCACCGTGGACGTCATCCAGCTGCTGCGGGACTTCATCGCCTGGGAGCCGCGACCCCTGCTCCGCCGCCGTGCGCTCCAGATCCTGCAGCGGATGGAGGACGAGGTCCGGCGCAGTGTCGCACCTTCCGAGCGAGTCGTCGGATGATGCACCGCGATCCGGTCCCGTTCCTCGGGCCGCAGGAGCAGCAGCGCCTGGAGCAGCTCATCACGTGGTACATGGACGAGGCCGGCTTGCGCGCTGCGCTGCTGGTGGACCGGACGGGACGGCTGTTGGGATCCGTCGGCGAGACGGACTTCGACGGCACGGCGTTCGCGACGCTCGTGGCGGCGGACTTCGCCGCCGGCGACCAGCTCGCGGTGTTGCTGGGTGAGGAAGACGTGTCGGCGCTCTGCCACCACGGCGAGCACCGCTCAATGTATCTCTCGGACGTGGGAGGGCGCGCGATCCTCGTCGCGCTCTTCGATGGTCGCACGACTCTGGGAATGGTTCGCTTGAAGGCCCGTACCGTCGTACCCGAACTGGCCGGATTGTTCGCCGAGCTGGCGCGGGACGGCGCCCGGACGCCTGGGCCGCTCGACCCCGGTTGGGTCTCCGAAGCGGAGTCCGAGATCGATCGCCTCTTCGCCGACTAGGGGATCTGGCCATATGTCGATGATCAACTACGCGAGCCGGGAGATCAACTGCAAGCTCGTGTACTACGGGCCAGGGCTCGGCGGGAAGACGACGAATCTCGAGTACATCTACAACAAGGTGAAGCCCGAGACACGGGGGAAGCTCATTTCGCTGGCCACCGAGACGGAGCGCACGCTCTTCTTCGACTTCCTCCCCGTGGACCTCGGCACGATCCGCGGCTTCAACACCCGGTTCCACCTCTACACGGTGCCCGGCCAGGTCTACTACAACGCGAGCCGGAAGCTCATCCTCAAGGGGGTGGACGGCGTCGTCTTCGTCGCGGATTCGCAGGTGGAACGGATGGACGCCAACATCGCGGCGCTCCAGAACCTGTACGAGAACCTGGCGGACTACGGATACGATCCGCAGCAGTTGCCGATCGTGATCCAGTACAACAAGCGCGACCTGCCCAACATCGTTCCTGTGGAAGAGTTGCGCGCTGAACTCAACCCGGACGGGTTACCCGACTTCGAGGCGGTCGCGGTGAAGGGGATCGGCGTGTTCGATACGCTCAAGTCGGTGAGCAAGCTCGTCCTCAAGTCCCTCGGGTGAGGCGCCCATGGGGCTGTGGCAGCGCAGCGCTCTGCCGAATGCGCTGACGGTCCTGCGCGTCTTGCTCGCTCCCGCCATCTTCTTCCTCATCTTCTGGCCGGGGTTCGGGGCGCGTGCGCTCGCGTTCGTGCTGTTCCTGATCGCCGCCCTGTCGGACGTCTGGGACGGCTACCTGGCGCGCAAGCACGGCTGGATCACCGACTTCGGCAAGCTGGTGGATCCGCTCGCCGACAAGCTCTTGCTGGCGGCGACCTTCGTGCCGTTTTACATCCTGTCGCGCCGTCCCGACCCGGGGCCGCTGCCTCTGCTCGGCAGCCTCCCGTTGTGGATCCTGCTGGTCATCTTCGGGCGAGAGGTCCTGGTCACCGTCCTGCGGATGGTCGCGGCGCGTCGCGGCGTCGTCCTGGCCGCCGGCCGTGCGGGAAAGCAGAAGGCGCTCCTCCAGAACATCTTCATCGGCTCCACGCTCGCCTGGTACGCGATCCGGACCGCGGCGGTGGACGCGCAGTGGTCCGGCCCGCTGTGGGGGGCGTGGCAGACGTTCCACGGGGTGGTGGTCGCGACGACGCTCGTCCTCGCGGTGAGCCTGACGCTCTACTCGCTCGCCGTCTACCTCTGGCGCTGGCGCCTGCTCATCCGGGAGGCCATCTGATGCCGGCCGTTCGGCTGGATGATGCCGCCGCACCCGCGGTGGAGATCGTCACCATCGGCGACGAGCTGTTGCTGGGCGAGACCGTCGACCACAACAGCGCGTGGCTCGGCCGTGTGCTGGCGGGAGCGGGGATCCGCGTCCGCCGGCGTGCGACGGTGGGTGATGAGGCGGACGCCATCCGGGACGCCGTGGCGGAGGCGCTGGAACGGACCGGGGTCGTGCTGTGCACCGGCGGACTGGGGCCGACGCGGGACGACCTGACGAAGCCGGTCGTCGCGGAGCTGTTCGGCCGGGAGCTGGTCTTGGACGAGGCGCTGCTGGAGGAGCTCGACCGGCGTTTCCGCGAGCGCGGCGTCCAGATGGCGCCCATCAACCGGTCCCAGGCGGAGGTGCCGCGTGGGGCGACCGTCTTCCCGAATTCGCGTGGGACGGCGCCGGGCCTGGCGCTCGAAGACGCGAGAGGCCGGCTCGCCATCCTGCTTCCCGGGGTGCCCTACGAGATGCGCGCATTGATGCTGGAGCACGTGCTCCCGTTCCTCCAGGAGCGCTGGCCGGCTCGCGGCCGCCCCATCGTGCACCGGCGTCTCCGGACCACGGGCATCCCTGAGGCGAGCCTCGCCCAGCAGGTCGACGACCTCATCGCTGGTTTCGCCCCGATCACGGTAGCGTTCCTGCCGGCTCCGACCGGCGTGGACATCCGACTGACGAGCTGGGGAGCGCTGGACGAGGCCGAGGCCGTGCGCGCGCTGGACGCTGCGGAAGCGGCGCTGCGGGAGCGGGTCGGCCGCTACATCTACGGCCGCGACGACGAGGACCTGGTGGATGCCGTGGCGCGGGAGATGACCGCCCGGGGCCTGACGCTCGCGCTGGCCGAGAGCTGCACCGGGGGGCTCGTGGCCAAGCGGCTGACCGACAGGCCGGGCGCGTCCGATTACCTCTACGGCGGCGTGGTCGCCTACGCGAACGCCGCCAAGGAGGCCTTCCTCCGCGTCCGGCCCGAAACCCTCGCCGCCCACGGCGCGGTGAGCGAAGAGACCGCCCGGGAGATGGTCGAGGGCGTGCTCGAGGCAACCGGCGCGGACGCGGGGATCGCGATCACCGGCATCGCCGGACCCGGGGGCGGAACGGAGACCAAGCCGGTGGGCACCGTCTGGATCGCCGCAGCAGTCGGCGATCGCCGGGACGTGCGGCGCTTCCGGTTCGGCGGGGATCGGGAAGAGATCCGGGAACGCGCCGCCCAGTCCGCGCTGGCGATGCTGTACACGCTGCTGCGCGGCGGGGAGGCCGGATGAGCGCCCCGGCGCCGACGCCGGCGCGACACCACGGCTACCTCGAAGGCGTCGACGGCCTGCGCCTGCACTACAGGAGCTGGGAGCCCGCCGAGCCGCTGGCCGCAGCGATGCTCGTGCACGACCTCGGCGAGCACGGCGGCCTGTACGCGCCGCTCGGCGAGCGTCTGGCGAACCTCGGCGTCGCCGCCCTCGCCCCGGACCTCAGGGGCCACGGCCGCTCGGACGGACGCAGGGGCCACGTGGCGCGCTTCGAGACCTTCCTCCAGGACCTGGATCGGCTCCGCTGCGAAACGCGGGCCCTGGCCGGACCGGGGAGCCCGCTCTTCCTGTTCGGCGCCGGACTCGGGGGGCTCGTGGTGCTGCGCTACCTCCAGGAGTTCCACTCGCCCGTGGACGGCGCGGTGGTCGTCGCTCCGTGGCTCGTCGGACCGCCGCTCCTGCCCGCGGCCGCGTCGCTCGCGCGCACCCTCGGGCGCGTCCTGCCCAGCCTCCGCCTCAAGGCCGGCATCGGCAGGGCTCGCGGGCTCCGGAGCCCCGCTGCAGGGGCGCCGCCCGCGGATGACCCGCTCGCCCACGACTGCTTCACGCCGCGGTTCTACCGCGAGGCAGCCGCCGCCGCCGCGCAGGTCGTCCGGCGGCGCGGCCGCATCTCGACCCCCCTCCTCGTCCTGCTGCCCGACGACGACCGCGGCGCGGACCCGGAGCGCCCCGCGGCGCTCCTGTCCACGCTCGACCACCCGGCGCTGGAGGTGCGGCGCTGGAAGGGAGGTCGTCCAGACCGCCTCGCCGGCACGGCCGCCGAGCCGCTGCTCGCGGCCGTGATGGCGTGGCTGACGGACCGGATCGCGCAGTTTGCTGCCGAAACGGCAGTCGGCGCCGGTACCGGCCTTGCACTCCGGGGGTCGGCCGAGCACACCATGGCGCGCCCGTGAGGGGTGCGCTTCATCGTTGGAGCACTCACCCAGGAGATCATGACGGATCAGGAACGGGGTCAGGCGGAGCAGTCGGGTGCGGGAGTGACACCACCCGAGTCGGCTGCAGCCGAGACGGGGGGAACCGGCACCGGCGCGGCGTCCGAGGCGGCAGCGCCGGGTGCGGCGTCCGAGGCCGAAGCCGGGGCCGCGGTGTCCGGAGCGGACGCGGCGACGAGTGCTGCGGAACAGGCGGCGCAGGCCGCATCGGCGGCGGACCTGAACGGTGCCGTGGAGCAGCTCGCCAAGCTCCAGGCCGAGCTGGAGGCGCTGAACGATCGGCATCTGCGGCTCGCCGCGGAGTTCGACAACTACCGCAAGCGTGTCGAACGGGAGCGGACCGAGCTGTGGGGCAGGGCGCAGGGTGAACTCGCGAAGCGCCTCCTGGAGGTGCTGGACGATCTCCAGCGCGTCTCGGAGCTGGACGTGGCGACCGCGACCGCGGCGTCGTTGCTCGAAGGGATCCAGCTCGTGGAGAAGAAGATGCGCCATGCGCTGGAATCGATGGGATTGGAGCCGATCGATCCGCGGGGCGAGTTCTTCAATCCGGAGACGATGGAGGCGCTCATGATGTTGCCCGCGGAGAGCCCGGAAGAAGACGAAGTGGTGGTGGACGTCTTCCAGAAGGGGTACCGGTTCAAAGGGCACCTCATCCGCCCTGCCCGCGTCCGGGTGAAGAAGTACGAAGCCTGAGCGGCGCGGTCGGGATCCCGGGCGCTGGCGCCCGCGATCCCGACGTCGCGGGGGCCGTCCGGCGGGGCGGGCGGCGCCCCGTGCCCCGGATCCGCCCTGTGGCGGTCGGGTAGGATTTCTCGGCAGGATCCAGGTACAGACGGGAATGCCAGCGGCGACGACGGGCAAGGATTATTACCAGATCCTCGGCGTGCCGGAGACGGCGACGCTCGAGGAGATCAAGCGGGCGTACCGCAAACTCGCCAAGCAGTACCATCCGGACGCGAACCGGAACGACCCGCGGGCGGCGGAGCGCTTCAAGGAGATCGGGGAGGCGTACTCGGTCCTCTCCGACCCGGAAAAGCGGAAGCAGTACGACCAGCTCCGGAAGATGGGCCCGTTCGCCGGTTTCGGCTTCGGTCGGCCCGGCACGGGCGGCACGGCCGGCGGGTTCCGCATGACGGCCGAGGACCTGGGCGACCTGGGCGGCCTCGGGGACCTGTTCAGCGCGATCTTCGACTTCGGCAGGCGTGCGCGGGGCCGGGGACGCGCCGCGCCGGAGCGCGGCCGGGATGTCGAGTACGTCGTCGAGATCCCGTTCACCATGGCGGCGCGGGGCGGGCGGCTGCCCATCACGGTGCCCATCACCGAGGAGTGCGCGACCTGCGGCGGTACGGGCAACGCGCCGGGCACGCGGCCGGTGACGTGCGGCGAGTGCGGGGGGACCGGGTCCATCACGTTCGGCCACGGCGGCTTCGCGGTGCAGCGGCCGTGTCCGGTGTGCTACGGGCGCGGCCAGGTGCCCAGCGAGCCGTGCGGCGTGTGCCGGGGCACCGGCCAGGTCCGCGAGCAGCGGCAGATCATCGTGTCCGTGCCGGCGGGCGTGGATACCGGCTCGAAGCTGCGCCTTTCCGGGCAGGGTGAGAGGGGGCCCGGTGGCGGTCCGCCGGGCGACCTGCTGATCACCTTCCGCGTGAAGCCGCACCATTTCTTCCGGCGGGAGGGCCTGGACGTCCACTGCACGATCCCGCTCAACGTGGCACAGGCCACCCTCGGGACCAAGGTGCGGGTCCGGACGGTGGACGGGAAAAAGGTCGTGTTGAAGATCCCACCCGGCACGCAGTCCGGCACACGGTTCCGGATCCCGGGGCAGGGGATCGAGAAGGGTGGCCGCCGGGGAGACCAGTACGTGCAGGTGAAGGTCGTGGTGCCGGAGAAGCTCGGAGCGGAAGAAGAGCGGCTGATGCGGGAGTTCGCCAAGGCGGCCGGGCTGCGCTATTGAACGAGCGGCGAAACGCCGCCCGGCGGCTCAGCGGATCCGGCCCCCTCCGACGAGCACATCGCCACGGAAGATGACTCCCGACTGCCCGGGCGTGACGGCACGCTCGGGTCGCTCCAGCCGCAGCTCGATCCGCTCCTCGTCCACCCTCACCACCCGCGCCGGGATCACCGGCGCGCGGTGTCTCACCTGCACGCCCACGCGCTCGCCCGCCACGGGCGGGTCGGCCAGCCAGTTGAGGTCGCCGAGGACGACGTCGTCGCGCTCCAGCTCCGCGGCCGTGCCGACCACGACCTCCCGGGTGGAGGGCCGAACGCTCAACACGTACAGCGGGCGCGGGAAGCCGCCTCCCAGGCCCCTCCGCTGGCCGACCGTGTACCGGGCGTAGCCCTGGTGCTGGCCGATCACCGTTCCGTCGGACGTGACCAGCGGCCCCGGCGTCAGGGCGGGATGGTCTGCGCCCAACCGGCTGGCCAGGAACGCCGCGTAGTCCCCTTCCGGCACGAAGCAGATCTCCTGCGACTCGGGCTTGTCCGCGGTCACGAGCCCCAGCGCCCGGGCACGGGCCCGGACCTCCGCCTTGGTCAGCTCCGCGAGCGGGAAGCGGAGGTGCGGGAGCACGTCGCGCGGCACGCCCCACAGGAAGTAGGTCTGGTCCTTCTGCGCGTCCGCGGCGCGCCGCAAGACCCACGTCCCGTCCGCCGTCCGCTCGATGCGGGCGTAATGTCCCGTCGCCACGGCGTCCGCGCCCAGCATCCGCCCGCGGCGCAGTAGGTCCGGGATCTTCGTGCTCGAGTTGCACCGCACGCACGGGTTGGGCGTGCGCCCCGCCGCGTACTCGGCCACGAAGTCGTCGATCACGTCCCGCGTGAACGACTCCTCCATGTCGAAGACGTAATGCGGGATGCCGAGGCGGTCGCACACGCGGCGGGCATCCTGGATCCCATCGAGCCCGCAACACGTGCGGCTGGGGCCGGCCGTGCCGGAGTAGCAGAACGTCTTGATCGTCGCCCCGATGACCCGGTGCCCCTGCTCGACCAGGAGCGCCGCCGCGACGGAGGAGTCCACCCCCCCCGACATGGCGACCATGATGGTCATGGGCTTCGCTGCCACCGCTGCCATCGTCTTCCTTCCCGGCCCCGGCTCACGCCGCGGCGCGCATGCGGCTCAGTACCGCGACGACGCGCCGCGCCGCCTCGTCGATCTCCGCCTCCGTCGTCGTCCTGCCCAGGGAGAATCGCACCGACGCGGCCCGCTCCGCCGCGCTGCGGCCCATCGCCGCCAGGACGTGGCTGAGCTCGACCGCGCCGCTCGTGCACGCCGAACCGCTGGACGCGGCCACACCCTCCAGATCCAGCGCCACCAGAACCGTCTCCTGGTCCACCCCCGGGACGGACACGTTCAGGATGTGCGGGAGCCGGGGCGCACCCCCGCCGTTCACCACCGTGCCCGGCAGCGCCTCCACGATCGCGCGCTCGAGCCTGTCCCGCAGCCGGGCCAGACGCTCCGCCTCCGCCGCCTGCTCCTTCACCGCCAGTTCGGCCGCCACCGCCATCCCCACCGCAGCGGCGACGTTCTGCGTCCCCGGACGGAGGCCGTTCTCCTGGCCGCCGCCGTGCAGCAGCGGCTCCAGCTCCACCCCGGACCGGATGTAGAGGGCACCGATGCCCTTGGGCCCGCCGATCTTGTGGGCGTTCACCGAGAGCAGGTCGCACGGCACCCGGTCCACCCGGACGGGGACCCGGCCCAGCGCTTGGACCGCGTCCGTGTGCATCACCACGCCCGCCTCCCGGCACCGCGCAGCCACCTCCTCCACCGGCTGGAGCACGCCCACCTCGTTGTTCCCCCACATCACGGACACCACGCACGGCCGGCTCCGCAGCGCCTCCTCCAGCGCGCCGAGATCCAGCCGCCCATCCTCGTCCACGGCGAGGATCAGCGCCGTGGCACCATCGCGCGCCGCCGCACTCACCGCCTCCAGCACCGCCTTGTGCTCGACCGCCGAGCACGCCACCGCCGCAGCGCCGTTCCGACGCGCCACGAGCCAGCGCCCCAACACCGCCAGGTTCGCCGCCTCCGTCCCGCTGCCCGTGAAGACGATCTCCCGCCGCGCCGCACCCAGCACCGCAGCCAGGCGCTCCCGTGCCTCCTCCAACGCCGCCCGCGCTCGCTGTCCCCACCGGTGCACGCTCGATGGGTTGCCGAACTGCTCGTGCTCGTACGGCGCCATCGCTTCCCGGACCTCCGGCCGGATCGGAGTCGTCGCCGCATGATCGAGGTAGATCGCATCCATGCCGCCTCCCGTGCGCTCGCGTCCACCCTGTTTGTACCACGCCCGCCGCCGTCCGGTCCGCCGCGACTTGGCACCCCTCGCCCGGCTCGGTAAATTGGATCCAACGTTCCCAGGCCGACAGCCTAGCGGAGAGGGCACGCCCCGCCCTCGAACCGGCGTCGCCCCGCTGTGTCCTCCCCCTGCGATCCGGGATCTGCCATGCGTACGAGACAAAAGCCGCCGCCCCTGGAACCCCAACACCCGCGCCGCTTCCGGGCCACCGTCCACGGCCTCGTCTTCGGCCAGCGCGCCAGCCACCTCGAGCGCATCCACGAAGGCGACGAGCTCCTCCTGATTCCCGACCCACCCATCGACGACCGACACGGCATCTGGGTCCACCTCCCCGACGGCGACACCCTCGGCCACCTGCCACCCGAGGTCGAGGCGTGGCTCGGGCCCTGGATGCAGCGTGGCGGCCGTGCAACAGCCCGGGTCCTCCGCGTCTCGGGGGCCGACGTCCCGAGCTGGCGCCGCCTGCTGATCGAGGTCACCTGCACCGCCTGAGGGGCGTCAGTGGGACATGGATGGGGCATTGCTGACCCGGAGTGTGGCGTGGATGGGACAGCCGTCGCCCTCGCGCCGCCTCCTGCGGCGGTGGAGAGGAGCGATGTAAGTTGTCGTGATTTCAATGAGTTGGGCGACGCCGGGCGGATCCGCGCGCGCCGGACCGGCTCTTGCACCTGCGCGCGGGCGGCCGTCGCTGCTTCACATCGCCTTGCCCTCGGAACGGACTGAGTCCTTCCCATCGGTTCCGCGCCCTCGGAAGGCAGTGCCTCGCCAAATCGTCTCGCCTCGGCCCCGAGGGCGCGGAGACCTCTCCTCCCGCGGCTGACGATACCCGATCGCGTCGGCGGACCCTGCCGACTCTGGTCTTCTGGCTCCCTAGAGGCTCTGGACCTCGAGGGCGACGACGTCGTCCACCCGGAGTGTCTCGTGGGTCATGTACGGCTCGCCGTAGGGCACGCGGATGAGCGAGCCGTAGTGTGCGGCGTGGGCGAGGATCTGTTCCCGGAGCGGGCGGCCGCCGCCGAAGATGTCGCCGGCCGCCGTGCGCCCCTCGAACTGGGAGCGGTAGGCGAAGATCGCCTCGAGCTTGCGCTCCATGACGTCGGTGATGTCCACGACGAAGGACGGCTTGACCGGCGGCTCGAGGTAGGAGAGCGCGAAGATCACCTTGGCCGGCCGGTGGGGCTCGCCCTCGATGGGCGCACGGCGGAGGCCGGCGATGAAGCAGGCGTCGTAGCCGAGCTGGCTGGCCGCGCGGTGGTCCGGGTGGCGGGTGGAGGGGCCGTGGAGGATGACGGTGCGGGGGCGCAGCCGCCGGATGAAGCCGGCCACGATGGCGCGGGCGGCGGGCGTGTTCTCGAGGGCGGCGTCCGGGAGCCCGGCGTTGTACCGGCCGGCGAGGCCGAGGATGCGGGCGGCTTCCTGGGCCTCGGCGTCGCGGGTGGCCGCGTCGCCGTACGTGCCGGTCTCACCGGCCGTGAGGTCCAGGATCGCGGTGCGATAGCCCTGGGCGGCGGCGCGCAGGAGGGTGCCGCCGCAAAGCAGCTCGGCGTCGTCCGGATGCGCGGCGATGGCGAGCAGGTCGACGGGTGCTTCGGTCATCGTTTCACTCATAGCGGAGCGCGACGACGGGGTCCATACGGGCGGCGCGCCACGCGGGGAACAGGCCGAAGGCGACGCCCGCGACGGCCGCCATGGCCAGCGCGGCGACGATGGCGGTCGCGGGGACCCGGGCGGGGATCGGGGTGATGCTGCTGATGAGGAACGTCAGCCCCCCGCCGATGGCGAGGCCGATGGCGCCCCCGACCAGCGTGAGCGTGGCGGCCTCGCAGAGGAACTGCCACAGGATCTCCCGGCGCGTGGCGCCTATGGCCTTCCGGATCCCGATCTCGCGGGTGCGCTCGGTGACGGCGATCATCATGATGGCGATCACGCCCACGCCGCCGACCAGGAGCGCCACGCTCGAGAGGCCGATCATGACCAGGAAGAAGACCGCGGTGAGGCGGTTGAACGTGGCGAGCGTCTCTTCCTGGCGGATGATGGCGAAGTTGTTGGGGTCGCCGGGACGCAGGCCCCGCAGCCCGCGCAGGAGCCCGATCACCTGATCCATGGCCTCGTCGATCGTGGCGTGTGACGCCGTGACGACTTCGACGGCGATCATCTCCGGCGAGCTGTCGAGGTATTTCAGCGCCGCGGTGTAGGGCACGATGGCGATGTGCTTGACGAGCGAGGCGAAAATGTTCTCGCCGAGCTCATAGATGCCGATCACTTGGAAGGTCGTCCCGCCGAGGCGGACCTGCCGGCCGATCGGATCGAGCGAGCCGAACAGCGCTTCCGCGAGCGGCTTCGTGATGACGACGACAGGCCGCGACGCCGCGACATCGCCCGCCAGGAAGTGCCGACCGGCCACGAGGGAGCCGATCGTGAACGCTTCCCAGCCCGGGCCGGCTGCGGAGACCTGGACGTTGTCCACGCGCTCGCTCCCCGCGGTCACCGGCATGAACAGGTCGAAGCTGACGATGGCGGCTTTCACGGCGTCGAGCCGCTCGATCGCCCGCGCCTCTTCGACCGTGATGGGCGGGTTGGCGGCCCACGGCGGCGGGCTCCCATCGCTCACGATCTGGACCTGGTTGTAGTCGAACCGGGCGACGAGGAAGTTCTTCGGCCCCGCTGCCTCGATGGCGCTCACCACGCTGTGGCGGATCCCGGCGATCATGGCGCTCATGACCATGACCGTGGCGACGCCGACCACGATGCCGAGGATCGTCAGCGCCGAGCGGGTCTTGTTGACCCGGAGCTGATCCAGCGCGAGGGCTGCACCCTCTTTGACGCTCGCGAGACGCACGGCTCACTCCTGGCGCAGGGCGACGACGGGGTCGAGGCGAGCGGCCCGCGCGGCCGGATAGATGCCGGCGACGATCCCGACGCCCGCCCCCAGCACGACGGCGACCAGCATCCAGTGCGGCGCGATGGCGGCCGGCAGGGGCGAGACGGCGGCGATGAGTTGCGCCAGGATGTTGCCGAGCGCGATGCCGACGGCCGCGCCCGTGCCGGACAGCACGGCGGACTCGACGAGGACCTGGAGCAGGATGTCCCTGCGACGTGCGCCGAGCGCCTTGCGGATGCCGATCTCGCGGGTCCGCTCCGCGACGGACACGAGCATGATGTTCATGATGACAATGCCGCCCACGACGAGCGCGATCGCCACCAGCCCCGGGAAAGCGATGAGAAGCATGCGATTGATCCGCGTCCAGAAGGAGAGCGAGTCTTCCGCGGTCTCGAGCTCGAAGGTGTTCGGGTCGCTCGGACGCAGCCGGTGGCGGACGCGCATGATCGCCTCCACTTCGAGCTCGGCCTGGCGCAGCAGGTCCGCGTGCGGCACGCGGATCAGGATCTCGTCCACGTAGCCGCGCGGCATGGCGATACGAGCGACCTGGGACCGCGCCGGGGCGATGGCGAGGTTGTCCAGCGAGATGCCGAACAGCGTACCTTGCTTGGTGAGCACGCCGACGACCCGGAAGGGGAATCCTCCCATCCGGACGGTCCGCCCGATCGGGTCCAGCGGACCGAACATTTTCTCGGCCACGTCGTGGCCGAGCACGACGACGTTGGCTCCCACCCGTGCCTCCGCCGCGTTGAACAGACGGCCGCGCGCCACCGTGTATTCACGGATGCGGAAGTATTCCTCGGAGGCGGCGGTGAGCCACACGTTCTCGACTTCGATCCCCGTATCGTCGGCCTTGATCCTGCCCCCCACATCGCTCTGCACCGCGACGAGCGCGGGGACCGTCAACTGCGACCGGATGGCCTCCGCATCCTCGAGCGTCAGGCGCGGGCGGCGCCGCCACTGCCGGCGCAGCTCCTCGGAGGGATTCACCGCGACCGACGGCGTGCGGCGCAGCGTGAGGGTGTTGACGCCGTGGATCCGGCGGGCGAAGTCCTCCTCCATGTAGCGGTTCATGCCCTCGATCACGCTGACGACCGTGATCAGGAACATGACGCCGATGATCACGCCGACGACGGCGAAGAAGCTCTTCAGCTTCTGCGCGCGGATCTGTCCGACAGCCAGACGGATGCCTTCGCGGATCTGCATGCTTCGACCGTCCTCACGCCGGGACTGGCACGCGCCTCACGTCGCTCTCGATCAATCCGTCGCGCAGGGTGATGATGCGGTGGGCGTGGGCGGCGATGTCGTACTCGTGCGTCACCAGCACGATCGTCTGTCCCTGGCGGTGCAGCTCGTCGAAGAGCGCCATGATCTCCTC